>JAWQFT010000008.1:51163-65714 GCA_035968055.1 Jaaginema sp. PMC 1080.18
AAACACTGATGACTGTTGACTGTTGACTGATAACTGAAAAATCTGCCCACTGCCCAAGACCTACTGCCTAAAACACTGATGACTGTTGACTGTTGACTGATAACTGAAAAATCTGCCCACTGCCCCAAAAACTGATAACTGATAACTGATTACTGATGACTGAAAAAGCAGCCCAAGAGCATTCTATTCCTTTGTGGCGAGACGATCGCTTCTGGCGTATTGTCTTACAAGTTTTAGCCATTGTGGTCGTCGTCTCGATTGTTTCCCTGCTGTGGCACAACTTGACGGTTAACTTGACTCGTCAGGGAACTGAGTTTGGTTTTAATTTTCTCAATACTCAAGCATCTTTTGCGATTCAAGAAAGTTTGATTCCCTACGACCCGTCTAAAGATAGTTATGGGCGAGTTTTGTTAGCAGGTTTGCTCAATACGATTCGGGCGATTATTCCGGGGATTATTTTAGCAACTGTACTCGGCATTGCCGTCGGGGTTGCCAGTTTTTCGGAAAACTGGTTACTGCGAAAGGGCAGCGAAGTTTACGTTGAGATTATTCGCAATATTCCGTTATTACTACAGTTATATTTCTGGTATCGGGCGGTTTTTACGCAGTTTCCCAATCCCGCCGACCGTTTTGCTTGGTTTAATTCGATTTTCTTGAGTAATCGCGGGGTTTTCATGCCCTGGCCAGCATTAACTCGGAGTTTGTTAGCTTGGGTTGCGGTGATTGTAGTCGGGGCGATCGCGGCAGTATTACTCTGGAAATGGCGCACGAAACTGATGGTCGAAAGCGGTCAATCGGGACAACCCCAGATGTATGCTTTATCTGTCCTCGCGATCGCGGCGGTGTTGATTGTTATCTTTGCGTTTGGCTGGCAAGCCCCGACGGAACCCAATCCGGGGGTATTTCGCGGCGGTTTGCGCCTCAGTATCGAGTTTTCGGCGCTTTTGACGGGTTTAGTCGTTTATACTGCGGCTTACATCGCTGAGATTGTTCGGGCGGGGATTCAATCCGTTGCTAAAGGGCAATGGGAAGCAGCGCGATCGCTCGGTTTAAAATCAGGCTTAGTGATGCGTTTAGTGGTCTTTCCCCAAGCTTTGCGCGTGATGATTCCGCCGTTGAATAGCCAATACATGAACTTAGCAAAAAACTCCAGTCTCGCGATCGCGATCGGTTATGTAGATATCTATTCCGTGGCCAACACCACCTACAACCAATCCGGTCGTCCCGTCGAAGTCATGCTCATTATCATGGCAACTTACTTAATTATTAACATCCTCATCACCATTGTCATGAACCTCATCAACCGCGCCTCACAACTGCAAGAACGGTAATTTCAGTTATCAGCACCCAAGGGGCAGTAGGGATTGGTTTTTGGGCAGTCGGCTCTTCGGCAATCGGCAATCGGGAAGAAATTGGAATTGTGACGAGTAACCAACAACCAACAACTAACAACCAACAACTAACAACCAACAACTAACAACCAACAACCAACAACAAAAATGACCACACTCAATCGAGACAGCCAAGAACTTGCCCCCCCAGAAATACAAGATAGCCCGATCAATTGGGTCAAGAAAAACCTGTTGAGTCCGTGGTATAACGCCCTGATTACCTTTATTATCCTTGCCATCTTTGCTTATGTAGCTTACAACTTTGGCGTATGGGCAGTAACAGAAGCCAAATGGGATGTAATTCCTCGCAACTTAAAGCTATTTATCGCGGGACGCTATCCCAATGCTCAGACATGGCGATTGTGGTTACTTTTAGCCCTTACCTGCGGTTTAGCCGGACTGTCTTGGGGAGTGGTAGCCCGAAATACCGCTAAACTCTTTAGTCGCGGTGTCTTGATTGGGATTGGTATTGCGGCGTTGGCTTGTTTTTTAATCCCGACAGCGATTTTCAATCGTTTGTTGTTGGTGGGAATACTGGGTTTAATCGTAGCCGGGGCGTTGATTGGTAAACAAGTCGGTCAAGCCCAACCCGGATTAGGCAAATGGGTTTCTTTTGGCTGGTTTGTTTTGTTTATCGTTAGCTTGTGGTTATTGGGTGGGGGTCGCGGTTTAAAGTCAGTCAGTACCAACGAATGGCAGGGCTTGTTACTCACGGTTTTTACGGCGGCGATTAGTATTGTCTTGTGTTTTCCGATTGGCGTAGCGTTTGCTTTAGGACGACAAAGCACGTTACCCGTCGTGCGCTGGCTGTCGATCGCGTATATTGAGTTGGTGCGCGGTGTGCCGTTGATTACAATTTTGTTTATGGGACAGGTGTTGATTCCGTTGTTTTTGCCGGAAGGAATGCGTCCCGATCGCGTGATTCGAGCTATTGTCGGCTTAACTTTGTTTAGTTCGGCATATCTGGCTGAAAATGTCCGGGGCGGTTTGCAATCGATTCCTAGAGGTCAAGCGGAAGCAGCCCAGGCGTTGGGGTTAAATACACCGCTCGCTTTGACTCTCATCGTGTTACCGCAAGCCCTCAAAGCTGTGATTCCGGCGATTGTCGGGCAATTTATCAGTTTGTTCCAAGACACCACCTTACTGGCGATTGTGGGGCTAGTAGAGTTACTGGGGATTAGTAACTCGATTTTGGCGAATCCGGCGTTTTTGGGACGGTTTATGGAAGTGTATTTGTTTGATGCGGTGTTGTTTTGGATTTTCTGTTACACCATGTCGTTGGCAAGTAAGCGACTGGAGAAGAAGTTGAATGTTTAAGTTGGGTCATGGGCAGTCTGGGCATTTGAGGCTTGGGGTATATCAGGTAATACTGAAATTCAGTCTGATTTTTTGCTAAAAAACAAGATAATTAATGATTGAGGAAAGGGATTATGACGAATCAGCAGCCGATTGTGAACGCTCAAGGCGATGGGCCTAAGCCGGATAACGCCACTGAAGAGATGATTGTGGCGCAGGATGTGCATAAGTGGTACACCAGCAACAAGTTTCACGTTTTGCGCGGGGTGAGTTTGACGGTAAAACGGGGAGAAGTGGTGGTGATTATGGGGCCTTCGGGTTCGGGGAA
Source organism: Jaaginema sp. PMC 1080.18 (assembly GCA_035968055.1). Lineage (GTDB taxonomy): Bacteria > Cyanobacteriota > Cyanobacteriia > Cyanobacteriales > Spirulinaceae > Jaaginema. Next base: position 54,179 of record JAWQFT010000008.1, read on the forward strand.
ATCTACCTTTATTCGCACGTTTAATGCCTTGGAAGAGTACCAGAAAGGCAAGATTACGGTAGATGGTATCGAGTTATCCCACGATTTGAAAAATATTGATGCGATTCGTCGGGAAGTGGGGATGGTGTTTCAACAGTTTAATTTGTTTCCCCATTTGACGGTTTTGCAGAATGTGACTTTAGCCCCGATTTGGGTACGTCGTAAGAAGAAGCAAGAAGTTGAAGGCATTGCGATGCAGTTACTCGAAAAAGTGGGTATCCTTGAACAAGCCCAAAAGTACCCAGGGCAGCTATCGGGGGGACAACAGCAACGGGTGGCGATCGCGCGGGCTTTGGCGATGCAACCCAAGATTATGCTGTTTGACGAACCCACTTCTGCTCTCGATCCGGAAATGGTACGGGAGGTACTCGATACGATGCGATCGCTGGCTAGAGATGGTATGACGATGGTGTGCGTTACCCACGAAGTCGGCTTTGCCAGAGAAGTGGCCGATCGCGTGGTCTTGATGGCTGATGGCTTGTTGATTGAAGAAGCAACGCCAAACACCTTTTTCTCCAATCCCCAAGAAGAGCGGACTCAACAGTTTTTATCCCAAATTCTCTAGAAACCTCAGTAGCTATATTCTCAACAGATTGGCTAAAATTACCAACAAAATCTGAAATTTAACCTCAATCTCTGGGGAACGCCCGATCTGAAAGATTGAGAATTTGCTATGCTCGTGAAGGGATTAAAACGGCTTTTAACCCCGATTACTGGGGTATCTAATTCCCAATCTCAGGAGTTTTGTTAATCTACACGACGCGCGATCGCCGCCCCAATGGATATTAAGATCAAAAATGTGAAAACTGTCACTGTGGCCGAATTAGCAGGCGATCTCGATGCCAATACTGCGTCTGAGGTACAACAAAAGGTGATTGCCCTCGCAACCCAGAGCAGTAAAATTTTGCTGGATATGCACGGAGTTGAATATATGTCAAGTGCCGGGTTGCGAATGTTATTGTCTCTCTACCGTCGCGTCGCAGCCAGCAAAGGTCAAGTGGTCTTAGTAGGACTTGCCCCCGAAATCCATAAAACCATGAGTATTACGGGTTTTTTGGATTTTTTCGCCACCTACGAAACCCTAGAATCGGGATTAGCCGCGTTGCAACGAAAGTCATAAACCACACAACATAAATGTATGGGCGATCGCAACCAATCACTGCAATATGACGATGAAGAACTCAGATCGCTACGCCAAGATGTTGCGGCCCAGGCACTTCCCCGCAAACTCTTAGAAACTCTAGTGGCGATGGCGCGGAGTTCTAAAAGTCACGAAATGCTGGATGCGACCTTACAACAAACCCTCAACGTCTCCACCGAAATTACCCAAGCCGAAGAAGGTAGTATTTTCTTGTTAGACCATTACGGTCGCGTCACCAACTGCATTCTCAGCCCCACTGAACCCCCCCTCAAAGCCAACTCCGACCAACTCGATCGCGCTCTCGAAAGCGGTTTAGTCAGTTGGGTCAAACGCACCCAACAAGTGGGTTTAATCGCAGATACGGAAAGAGACGAACGCTGGATTGTCCCCCAACAACAAGAATATACAGCGCGATCGGTACTCGCCATTCCCATTCTCAAAGAAGACGAATTACTCGGAATAGTCTCCTTATTGCATTCTCAACCCCATCACTTCAGTCAACACACTGCCGAATTGATGCAATTGGCCGCCGATCAAATCAGCTTAGTCTTACAAAATGCCCGTCTCTATGCCGAACTCGATCGCCGTCGGGCCATGCTCAATCAGGAACTAGAAAAAGGACAATACATCCAGCGCAACTTTCTCCCGGAATCTTTACCCCAACTCCCCGACTGGGAAATTGCCAGCTATTTTAAGCCAGCCCGTATGGTCGCAGGAGATTTTTACGATGTTTTCGATCTCCCCGACAATCAACTGGGGCTAGTAATTGCGGATGTGTGTGATAAAGGGGTGGGGGCAGCATTATTTATGGCATTGTTTCGCAGTTTGATTCGGATTTTTTCCGGTCAAACCCAACTCGAAGGGGTGAGTTTTCATTCCGAATTTACCTCGGTATTGCTCGATAAACTGTCTTCTGTACCGATTCCCTTAGAAGCGATTACTTATGCTCAACCCACTCAAAAACAACCCAATCACAGCCAAATTAATGCTCTCAAAGCCGTGCGTTTGACGAATAACTACATCGCGTTGAATCACGGAGATTTAGGGATGTTTGCGACTTTGTTTTTTGGCATTCTCGACCCGAAAACCAGTTTGCTGACGTACATTAATGCGGGTCACGACCCTTTATTTATCTTGGATACAAGGGGTGGTGTTAAAGAAGTTTTGAGTTCTACAGGGCCGGCTTTGGGCTTGTTACCTAATCTACAATTTCGCATTCACCAAACTTACTTGGATGTGGGCGATCTGTTGTTTGGGTATACGGATGGCGTAACGGAAGCCCGGAGTCAAAGTGGGGCGCTGTTTACCGAAAAACGTTTGTTGCAGCTACTCGATACGGAAGTGATTTCGGCTCAAGCGGTTCTCGATCGCGTGGTGGAACAGGTGTTAGCCCATACGGGAACGGCGAATCAGTTTGACGATATCACGATGTTGGCAGTGCGGCGTAAGTTCGTAGCGGTGACGTGAAACGAGGGGTGATGCAAGGGATAACCGTACCCGGAACTCTGGAGGCATTAGATACAATCGCCGAGTATACGATCGCGGTGGCTAAGGCGGCTAATCTCGACCGCGAAACGAGTTACAATCTGCGCTTGGCTGTTGATGAAATTGTGACGAATATTATTCAACATGGCTATAATGCGACCCAGAAAATGGAATCAATCGAATTACAGGCGTTTTTGAGCGATCGCGCTTTGGCTATTGCTATTGAGGATAAGGGGATTCCCTACGATCCGACTCAAAAAGCTATCCCGCGCGACCTCCATCTTCCTCCAGAACAGCGCCAAATTGGGGGTTTGGGGATTTATCTGGCGATGAAAAGTGTCGATCGCTTGATTTACGAACGAGTGGGCGATCGCAATCGCAATACGGTGATTATCAATCGGTACAAACAAGAGGCATTTTGAAATACACCACCACACCCAATGATAGTCGCTACAGCGAAATTATTGATGTGCGATCGCCTTGGGAATTTCAAGAAGACCATGTACCGGGGGCGATTAATTTACCCGTTTTGGATGATGAGGAGCGATCGCGGGTGGGGACGCTTTACAAACAGGAATCGCCGTTTGTGGCGCGAAAAGTGGGGGCAGCGTTAATATCGCGTCGGATTGCTCGACATTTAGAAAACCATTTTAGCGCTAAGGATAAGGATTATCACCCCTTGGTTTATTGTTGGCGAGGGGGGACGCGATCGCAGAGTTTGGCTTTGGTTTTAGAGCAAATTGGCTGGCAAGTGACAGTCCTCACTGGCGGTTACAAAACCTATCGGACGGCAGTACGTCAACAGTTGGCAATATTGCCGCAGCAGTTCGAGTATAAGATTTTGAGCGGCTTAACGGGAGTCGGTAAAACGGCGATTTTGCAGCAGTTAGCTCAATTGGGAGAACAGGTGTTAGATTTGGAGGCGATCGCCCACCATCGCGGCTCAATTTTAGGTCATTTTTGGGACGAGCAACCCCAACCGTCGCAAAAGCGGTTTGAGTCCTTGTTACTGCAACAATTCCAAACCTTTGAGCCGCATAAAATCGTTTGGCTCGAAGCCGAAAGTAGTAAGATCGGTTTACTGCATTTACCGCCGCAGTTGTGGGAAATGATGCAAAAAGCGACGGCGGTAGGAATCCAGTTACCTCTAGAAATGCGGGTTGAGGGCTTGTTGCAACAATACCCCCACCTCACCGCTCATCCCCAACTCCTCAAACAGCAGTTGTCCCGCTTGCAATACCGCTACGGCAAAGCCAAGGTAGAACAGTGGTATGACCTGATTAACTCGCAGCAATGGCGGGTTTTAGTACGGGATTTGTTAGTTTTTCACTACGATCGCGCTTACACTCGTTCTCTCCAGCGTCGCGATCGCGTTTGGGACTATACACTCACTTTAACTAATCTTTCAACCGCTTCTGTTGTAGCGGCGGCAATCTCTTTGCGAGATGGGGTAACAGGGTCTTGATTGGCAAAGTGTTCTGCGACAATAGCCGGGACTTCTGGGGCTTGAACTCGTTGATACCGCTTTTTATCCGGCATCACAATCAAGTTGGGGCCTTGTTTGCAGGCTTTGAGACATCCAGTGGTTTTGATTTGTACTTGGTCTTCCAAACCGCGATCGCGCAGCTTGTTTTCAAGAACCTGACACACTTGCATTCCCCCGCGTTTGCGACAAGCCGATTTACCACAGACTAAGATACGAGCGGGGGTTTTTGGTGGCTTCTCTGTCGCCGTAGATGGCTCAGGAGCGCTAGGTTGGCTCAGTTTGACAGATTTAGCCACTAACTTGAGTTCGCCCGTTTTCTCCTGCTTTTGAGTGCCTTTGATTTTAAGATAACAACCGGGAGTCAATCGGGGATCGAGGGATGTGCGGACTTTTTTGGGCAGTTTAATCCAAAGTTCGCGATCGCCTACCGCAATTCGTAAATATTTAACTTTATATCCTTCTTTAATGACAAAGGCAAGCAATTGACCTTGTAATTTGAATGCTGATTTTGACATTAAGTTTCCTCCTTATCAATTGTTGTTTTCGAGAAATATGCGGTTTTTATAGTGCTTTTACTGCAAAAATTCTTTAGTATTTGTTTTTATTATAAAAGCTAAATAGTAATTTGTCGCAACAAGATCGAAAAAGCAGGGTTAATTCTAAAATTGAAGGAAAACCGTGCAGCAGGAAAATATGACCGATACACAAAAATGGTATATTGTCAAGCAAGAAACCGGAAATTGTGCAATTGTGGCTGAGGACGACTTCAACCAACAAGAAACCCCCAGGATTGAACGCTGGGGGCCTTTTGATACTCAACAAGACGCGATCGCCCGGCGGGTCGGTTTAATCCGAGCCGGGAAATGCCAACCGCGCTAATTGGCTTGGGTTTGCGGGATGGCGTTAACTTGAACATCCGGGCTTTCACCCTGACGGTTTTTGACTTCTTGAGTCAGCACATCTAACGCCTTCACAAACTGCGGATCGCCAATTGTCCCAATACTGGTGCGATCGCTTTGCAAATCTTTGCGCTGTTCTTCACTCAGTTCGTAGACCACATCGGGGGCAATGCCCTCCTTATTGATATCGCGACCGCTCGGAGTCAAATATTTCGCGATCGTCACCGCCAATCCCGAACCATCTCCCAAACTCCGAACCGACTGCACCAAACCCTTACCAAAGGTTTGCGTTCCCACCAAAACAGCACGATTGTTATCTTGGAGTGCGCCCGATAAAATTTCGCTGGCGCTGGCAGACCCCCCATCCACTAAAATAACCAAAGGCTTATCGGTCAAAGCATGGTTATTAGCCGCTTCTTCGTCCACCGTACCTGTACGATTTACCGTCGAGACAATTGTGCCGTTATTCAGCCACATCCGGGCAATTTCGATGCTAGAGTACAGCAATCCTCCTGGATTCGAGCGCAAGTCGAGGATATACCCCGTCACGCCTTGGCGTTCAAAATCTTCAATCGCTTCGCGCATTTCCCCCGCAGCGTTAGCGCTAAACTGATTGAGGCGAATAAAACCAATAGAACCGACGGGACTCTCTTCTAAACGCGCTCTGACTGGGTGAATTTCAATGCGAGCGCGGGTAATGGGATAATCAATTGCTTCAGTACCTCGTTGAATGGTAAGAACGACCTCCGTGCCTTCCTCACCACGAATCAAGTTCACTGCGTCGTTGACATCCATCCCTTCGGTATCGCGACCATCAATTTCGATGATGATATCTTTAGCCAAAATTCCGGCTTCAAAAGCGGGGCTGTCTTCGATGGGAGAAACAACAATAAGTCGATCCGTTTCCTCATCTTTAGAGATTTGAATCCCTACTCCAGTTAATTCCCCAGACGTATCAATTTGCATACTCTTGAATTCGTCGGGATTCATAAAGCGCGTGTAGGGGTCTTCGAGGCGCTTTAGCATTTCTCGAATGGCATCATAAGCTTCTTCTTTGTCGCTATAGGTGCGATCGAGATATTCCGAACGAACAGAACGCCAGTCTTCACCGTTAAAGGTTGCGTCTACATACTGGCGGTTAATAATTTGCCAAACTTCATCTACAAGCTCTTTGGGGCTGTCGCCCATCAAAGCTTGACTTTTGGAGAGAAGGCCAGCCCCTGCTACTACAGTGGTTGTTAAAACCAGTGCCGTTGCGCCGAGAACCAGTCCGCGTTTTGGGTTTACCATAAGCCTTAATTGCTGCGCTGATGGGGAAATGCAATATTACTTTCGATTATGCTCACTCTAACACAGGTTACTCAAAATCCGCGTTCGGGGAGCTTGTTCCTTTTAGCGGAGGTCACAATCCTGAATCCGGATAATTTGGTTGTTGGTTATTAGTTGTTGGTTGTTGGTTGTTGGTTATTAGTTATTAGTTGTTGGTTGTTGGTTGTTGGTTGTTCGCCAACATCCCCAATGCCCACTGCCCAAAACACTGATGACTGTTGACTGATGACTGATAACTGAAAAAGCTGCCCCTTAATCGCTGGTAACTGAACTAGCGACTGCCAATGAGAGAACGATATTTGGCTGCGATCGCATCGGGGGAAGTTCGTTCATAATATTCAAAAGGCTGGCGAATCCAAGGGTCATCTGGGAGATAATCGACATAATAATCTGGCTGGATTACCGAGCAGCTTTTGTACCACAGCGTCGCCGTCCGTAACTCGCGAATCTCGTCACCGTAACGCTTCTGTAGCCAATCGAGAGTAGCCTGTAAACTCTTGCCAGAATCAACGAGATCGTCTACTAATAGTACGCGATCGCCCAATTTCTCAGTCGTCATCGCCAAATGTCGCGAAAACTGGATTTCTCCTCGTTCGCGATTGCCTTTCCCACCATAAGATGCTGCTGATAAAATGGCGAGGGGTTGCTCAAACAAGCGACACAATAAATCTCCCACCCGCAATCCACCTTTGGCAATGCAGACAATTTGGTTAAATTCCCAATCTGATTCGTAAATTTGGGCAGCTAAACGTTCGATTTTTTCGTGGTAGTCCGACCAGGACACAATTAAGTCTGGCATAAAAAGTCTAGAACTATGGGTTCAGTCAATGGTACAACTGGCTACAGTATCGCCTATTGCGGTTGATGATTTCTGTATCACCCGAAGCTGCGATCGCACTTCTTTTCCTTCGATATAGGAAATAATTGTCTGACCTCCTTTGCTGGGGCATTCATCCCACTTCCCCCCGATTGCCGATTGCCGAAAAGCCGACTGCCCAAAAACCAATCCCTACTGCCCAATCCCTACTGCCCTTTAAACGCTGATGACTGAAACAACCCCCCAACCCGAAAAACTACATTTTTCTACTAAGTTAGCTTATGGTGCGGGGGATTTGGGTTCGGCTATTACCGCCAATGTTTTAGTCTTTTTTCTACTTTATTTTTTTACGAATGTCGCGGGTTTACCTGCTGGTTTAGCGGGCAGTATTCTGGCGATTGGTAAGATTGGCGATGCAGTCAATGACCCGGTTACAGGTATTTTAAGCGATCGCACTCGCACTCGCTGGGGTCGTCGTCTACCTTGGATGATTTGGGGGGCAATTCCTTTTGGTTTGACCTTTTTTGTCCAGTGGCTTGTCCCCACATTTAGCGCCAATAAAGCCACCAATGATTGGGCTTTGTTTTGGTATTACACGGTTGTGGCAATTCTGTTTAACTTGGCTTATACGGCGGTAAATTTGCCTTATACAGCCCTAACTCCCGAACTGACTCAAGATTACAACGAACGCACGGCTTTAAATAGTTTTCGCATGGCGTTTTCGATTGGGGGCAGTATTTTGTCGTTAATCCTGGCGCAAGTTATCTTTGCCTTTTATCCTGACGATGGACGACAACAATACCTAGTTTTGGGGTCAGTTTGCAGTATTTTGTCCGTTGTGGCGATTTTTTGGTGTGCTTTTCGTATCCAGGAACGAGGCAAAGACCCGATTTTGGGGTTACGGCAAAGGCGGATTGGGGGTTGGGTTGTTGGGGGGTTGAGCGCGATCGCGATTGGGTATGGGGCGATCGCGATCGTTTTGGGTACACTCACCATGACAGCCATTGTCTCGATCCTGGTGGGTATCCTCTTACTGGCGTTTAGCTATACCCTCTTTTTTGCCGTTTCTGAGCCGCATTTAGACTACAGACCTCCAGCCAACCCCAACCCGGAAACTACGCCGGATATCCCCTTTTTCGAGCAACTCCGCATTGCTTTTACCAACAAACCTTTCTTGTTTGTGATTGGTTTGTATTTGTGTTCTTGGTTAGCGGTACAACTGACGGCTTCGATTTTGATTTACTTTGTCGTCAGTTGTATGGGCTTGCCGGAAAGTGCATTTCCCCTCGTCGCGATCGCGGTACAAGGAACTGCTTTAATTATGTTATTCGTTTGGCGTAAAGTGAGCGATCGCCTTGGCAAAAAAGCCGTTTATTTCCTGGGAACTTGTATCTGGATAATCGCCCAAGGCGGTCTATTTTTCCTACAATCGGGTCAAACTGGATTATTGTACTTGCTGGCGATTTTAGCGGGTTGTGGCGTATCTGTAGCCTATCTCATTCCCTGGTCGATGGTCCCCGATGTGGTCGAACTTGACGAACTCAACACCGGACAACGCCGCGAAGGAATATTCTACGGCTTTATGGTCTTGTTGCAAAAAATGGGACTAGCATTAGCCCTCTGGATTGTCGGTATTTCCTTAGAATTGGCGGGATTCGTCGAACGTCCCCCCGGAGGTGAGATTCCCCTACAACCCGAAACTGCCTTATTTGCCATTCGAGTCGCGATCGGGCCTTTACCCACCATTGTCTTAATTTTAGGCTTAATTCTGGCGTATTTCTACCCCATTACCGAAGCCATCCACAGCGAAATTCGCCTCAAATTACAAGCACGACGACAAGCCGAAAGCATCGAGGAATAATATCTGTGCAGTGCTGTGACGGTAATCTATAGTCATTCCAATTAAGTCCTGTACATTCACGCTTTTTCTTTGAGTCCGTGAAAGCGGACTTTGTTATAGTTAGCCCCAGATTTTAATCTGCGGGCGGGAATCGCGGTTTTTATTTAGAATTACTGTGGACTTTGTATTACTAGCCCCGGATTTTAATCCAGGGGCGGGTGCTATATATTACGCCAGTAGAGTACAGTGAAAATCAATGGCAAATCGAGGCGAAGTTTTGGTAGCAATTATTAATAACGAACCAGATTGGCAAATCGTTTGGGAACAACATTGGTATCGCATTCCGGTTAGTAGCGTCAAAAAGTTACTCAAAAAGCGCTTTCCACCTCAATATTTAGCTTTTTATCAAACCAAAATTTTCGGAGACGAAGCCTATTCCATTCGCTATTATGCCCCAGTCACAGAGATTACCGAAGTAACGCGCTCGCAACTCTTTCCCGATAGTAAAGGTGACAAAAAAGCCCAAAAACGCTACTACAAAATCCAATTCAACGAACTACAACAACTCCCTCAACCCATCTTCAGTCGTCGTCTGCGGCGTTTAGTGTTTATCCCCACCACTTGGTCAAAATTCCAAACAGCAGTCGAAATTAACGATTTGTGGGACGAAAGCCCACTAGAAGATAAACTTTGGGCAGAACTCAAACGCCACAAAATTCAAGCAGAACGACAAGAATATGTCAAAGTCAAAAGTAAAAATTATTGCTTAGATTTTGCCATTTATTGTGCCGAAGGTAAGATTAATATCGAAACAGATGGCGATACTTGGCACTGCAACAAAAAGCAAATTCCCCTCGATAACGAACGCGATAACGCCTTAGAAACCCAAGGTTGGCGAACTTTACGCTTTAATACTCATCACGTTAGCGAAAAAATGACGCAATATTGTATTCCCACCATTGCTGAAAATATTAATAAATTAGGCGGTGTTAAAAATCATACAAAAGCCATTCCTCAAAAAGTAGAAATTGCCAAACCAGGAGAGTGGGTACAACTTAACTTATTTGATTTTGAGTCATAATTAAGCAAAACTTTAATATTCAAGGAAAAAATCTGATGCCGAATCCATTTCCAGGAATGAACCCCTACCTAGAACATCCAGAAATCTGGCCGGGAGTACATCACTGGCTAATTGTTGAAATAGCTAGATTTCTGTCTCCCCAACTGCGTCCTAAATACCGAGTTGCCGTTGAAGTGCGTATGCACGAAACCCTAGGAGAAGAATCCTTACTGGTGGGCATTCCCGATTTAATTGTTAAAAGTTCAAAAGCCACAACTCAATCGGAACAAACTAGCGTTGCAGTTGCCCAATCTCCAACTCAACCTCAAACCGTAGAAGTTCCAGTACCAATGACAATTAAACAAGGTTATTTAGAAGTAAGAGAAGTTGCAACCCGTGAGGTTATAACAGCAATTGAAATACTTTCTCCGGTTAACAAACGTTCTGGAAAAGGGCGCGAAAAATATGAAAACAAACGCAATAAAGTCTTAGGCAGTTCCACCCATTTAGTCGAAATCGACTTATTACGGCAAGGAGAACCTCTGCCAGTTTATCGTAATAATATCGATACGCATTACCGAATTTTGGTCAGTCGCGGCAACCGTCGTCCCACAGCAGATTTATATTCATTTAATTTGCCAGACGCAATTCCTGCATTTCCTTTACCTTTAAAACCTGGAGATAACGAACCTTTAGTAGATTTACAGTTATTATTGAATAATATTTACGAACAAGCAAGTTACGATTTGGAGATCGATTATCAACAAGAGCCAGTCCCCCCATTATCGGCAGAAGATAAGGTTTGGTTGAATACCTGGTTAACCGAAAAAGAATTACGATAGCGATCGCGCTTTACTGCTATTTTTTTCTAAATAACTGTACCCTAAAAATGTTGATTAAAAACTCTATTTTTAGGTCAATTCTTCTAGGCAAATGCTTAATAAAATTTCAGTTTATTTGACAATTACTGGTTTTGATTTTGAACCTGAAAAAATAACGGTTTTGTTGGGAATAACACTCATTCACCTAGATCAAGAAATAACTCGAAAACTCGCTGAATTAAATGCAGAAATTGATATCGATCTTTATGTTCTGTCTGAAAATACTTAACCTCAAAAGCCAAGTTTGTAGTGCCGTGACACATCTTAGACGGTGGGTTACGGCGGATAGCCAGATTGCAGTCATAGCGGGAGTTTTAGCCGCCTAACCCACCCTACTGGCTACTGGCGTGACACAGCTAAAATGAAGCTATAAGTAGGGTGTCGTTAGCGCAGCGTAACGCACCGAAATAATACTTGGTTCAGTCTGTGAAAACGGACTTTGTTCTTGTTAGCCCCAGATTTTAATCTGCGGGCGGGCTGTCGGTTGTTATTTAGCAAGCCCTATATCCCTCTTCTGTCACTCTCCGAAATCTACACATACTAAATCCTCAAGCTACCC
>JAWQFT010000009.1:0-64824 GCA_035968055.1 Jaaginema sp. PMC 1080.18
TTAGGTAAGGATTTCCAAATTGTGTATAAGCAGTAGCCCACGGGAGAAGGGCTTATTTTTCTAAGTAAAACGAAGTGTCCCGACGTTTTACTATAGCGCTATAACCCCAAGACACCTAGGGTTTACTTTTGACAAAAAACCCTTTTTTACAATAGAGGGATTGAGGGTGAGGGCTTACAATTATATATAACGCTTAAGCCTTGGTTCGCGCGATCGCGTCTTGATAGGTTTCATATTCTTCGGGTAAATAGCAGACAATTTTCACCAATTGAATACTACTATTTTGTGCGAGAAAAGCACGAATTTCTTTGGCTGCAAGCCAAGCCGCATGATGAAGCGGAAAGCCTTTTGCTCCCGTACTAATGGAGGGAAAAGCAATAGTTTTACAATTGTTTTGTACCGCTAATTGTAGACACTTTTGATAACAAGATTTTAGCACTTCTGGCTCTCCCGACTTACCATTAAACCAAGTCGGACCAACCGTATGAATGACAAAAGGTGCGTCCAAATTGTAACCCGAAGTAATCTTAGCATCCCCCGGTTCGCAGAATTTGAGAGCATTACATTCTTGGGTTAAACCTTTCCCTGCGGCTTTGTGAATAGCAGCAGAAACCCCTAAACTCCCCGATAAAGTGCGATCGCTGGCGTTAACAATTGCATCGACTTTTTGAGTAGTAATATCGCCGCGAACCACCACCAAACGCTCTGGCATAATGTTAGTATCAATTGGTCGCGAGTAGCCCCGTTTCGCGTAATATGCGCCGTGGGATGCTTGGGTGTGGCTGCGTTGGTAGTGGTGGGATTCGTAGTGCGATCGCTTGCGGAAAGCTTGCATCCGGCGCTGTTTCAGGTCAGAATCAAGCTCAGACAGAGATTGGGCTTCTTGTTGGGTAAGGGGGGAAGCAGGAGCATTTAAGACAGTCTCACGGGCTTCCTGGAGACGTTTGCTGGCGTTTTCATATTCCCCGCGATCGCTCAGTTGAATCGCCTCTTTTTTCCCTCGTGCCGCCATCATCATTGCCACCTCTCGCTGTACTTCCGGGTTGAAAGGAAACTCGCTTAACTGCAATTGTGGGACAGCAGGTAAGCGTAAAGGTACAGAAATCCCGTCGCGATCGCCCGTTTCTGGGTTCTCCCAACTGAGGTTAAAATAACACAAATCATCTAAATGCGTTTGCGGATTCACTTTTAAACGAGCGATCGCGGTAAAGGGATTGCCCTTAACTAAATTGGGCAACTGGTAGCGATTATCCGCATCCACCTCAAAATCGTTGAGCATATCCGCCACAGTCACTCCTACCGAGGAAGTCACGGCTAAACGCACCTTACGCCCTAATAATGCCATAATTCCCTGAATTTCCTGAGCAAAGATTTCTGGTAATTGGTCAGGAGATTCGATATAGTAGTAACTACCATCCCCACTACTCGCCATCGCTTCGAGTAAATCCTCGTTGTAATCCTTCCCAACTCCCATTGTTGTTGTACTCACCTCGCGATCGCACAATCCCCTCACATCTGTCGCAATAACATCGGGATTCGTCTCCCCGCAATTAGCCAAGCCATCGGATAGTAAAATAATGCGGTTGAGGTGTTGGGAATTGAGGTGTTGACTCACCTGCATTCCCCCTTCTACCCAACCCGCGTGTAAAGCCGTAGAACCTCGATGTCGAATCTGCTCAATCCGTCGTAGAATCTCGGCTTTGTTCGTCGCTATGGTACTGGGTACAATGGTTTCTACGCGATCGTCGTAAATCGTCACACTAACGCGATCGCGATCCTGTAACTGTTCCACCGCAAAACCCGCCGCTTGCTTGGCATAACGTAACTTATCCCCGCGCATCGACCCAGATCGGTCTATCACTAAGCCCAGATTGAGGGGCGGACGTTCTAAAATCTCCTCAGCTTGTGGTGGAATAATCCGTACTAAAACATCAAGTGTAGTTGTTGATTCGCTGCTAACGGCATCTCGCAGACAAAGAAATTCGATATGAGGTCTCATCATGTTATTTAGAATTAAAAGGTGAGAAAGCGAACAGTTTTTGGGTAATAAGCTGCACTAAATTTTGTTGTTCCTGGGGACTTTGGGGAAAGACAAAATCCTCGCGGATATGAATCTCTAACCCCGGTAAAATCCCCAACCGCAGCCACTTTTGCGGAGTCGGAGTCGGATTAGGAGTCGGAGTAGAAACTAAAGGAGATTTTTGAACTCGTTTACCGCGATTCTGGATATCTTGCAGAAACCCCAACGCCGGATTTGCCGGAGTTACACTGATTTGTGCGCCTCCTTGTAGTAACGCCTCCAACTCCCCATTACTCTGAGATACAGGCAAATCGTCAATCGCACTCACCCCATATCCCTGCGTCATCAACCGTCGTACCAGCAATAATTGCAGCAAGTGACGGTAAGTGTAAACCGCATTGCGTCCCATTTTCGCGGGTTCGTCCATAGCCCCCAAACTGGTGTAATGTCGAACTAACCGGGGGGTAATGTCTTCCCGTACCCGACTGTGGGCTTTTTGCGTCGGGAGATATTGAGGAAGCAAAGCGTTGGTAATCTGCACAAATTCCTCCAGAGACCACTGAGCGTCCCCTTGAGCATACTGTTGTAAGGATGTCATGCTTCTATTGTATGCTGACAATTAGAAATGTCAATATCAATTTGAGTTGTCACTGTGGTAGCTTGAGTTTTTGTCTCCTAGTCATATTTCCCTTAAGAAGTCTGGTGTCTTATTCTGATTTTTTGTCAACCACGTTAAGATATTACCGACCTGGTAAACCTCAGCAATTAAACCCCAGATGGTTAGTTCAACCAACTCACCCATTATTAGCTTAGAAATTGTCCTATCCACTCTCAAAGACCACCAAACTACCCTCCGCAGTTTTAACATCAAATCCCTGGCTTTATTTGGGTCTGTTGCTCGTAATCAAGCCACCGCAGACAGCGACCTTGACTTTTTAGTTGAATTTGAAGAAGTGACTTTTGATAACTATATGGACTTAAAATTTTTCCTCGAAAATCTCTTTCATAAAAAAGTAGACTTGGTAATCAAAACCGATCTTAAACCCCAAATTAAAGAAGTCGTTAGCCGCGAAGCCATCCATGTCGCGTAATCTTAATCTTTATCTGGCGGATATCCTCAACAGCATTGCTAAAATTCAGAAATACGTCACTGACCTTACTTATCGGGACTTTTGTGCTGACGATAAAACTCTAGATGCGGTTATTCATAACTTACTAATTATTGGAGAAGCAACGAAACAAATTCCTGATTCACTACGGTCAAAATATTCGCAGATAGAATGGCAAAAAATTGCTGGAATTAGAGATATTATTGCTCACACCTATTTTTATATCAATCCGAAAATTGTCTGGAATATCATCACCACTCAACTCGTCCCCCTACAGACAACAGTACAACTCATCCTCAACAACGAAGACTTGTAGCTGTTTTTGAGGAGTAGACATAAGAGTTGTCATCAGCCCTCACCCCAACCCCTCTCCCACGGGAGCTACTGCTTATACACAAGTTTGCCTAATACCAAATCCGGCGCGATAATCGTCAATCCCGTAACCCGCCCACGGATTGAAATCCGGGGCTAATATAACAAAGTCCGCCTTCGCGGACTCAAAAATAGGATAGACAAGAGTTTGGGAACGTAAGATCGATTTGTGTATAAGCAGTAGCCCACGGGAGAGGGACTTATTTTCTACGATTAAAACGAAGTGTATCAACGCGATCGCCATAGCACTATAGCTGTTTTTGAGATTACATAACAGTTGTTATGTCCGTCATAACAGTTGTTATGTTTTGACTGACCATTAAAGAAAAAAGCCCCAAAATGACACCAGGATAAAGCTCTGAGGTAATTGAATCAAAGAAGCGCGATCGCAATTTCATCCAAAACGCCACCGCACAATATAGGATCGAAACAGAGAATCTGACGCACGAAAAATTATCTTATCGTCGTCGGTGATGGCTTAACTTTATTTTCGCCCCAACGCTACAACACAGTATGACCAACTCCTCGTCTGAGGCTCAGACCTCCTGGTTTACCCAGTCTCGTTCGCAAACCCTAGAACAACTCCAAACCGACGCACAACAAGGACTAACCTCCTCATCGGTGCAACAGCGTTTAGCTGAATACGGCACAAATGAAATTAAAGAAACCGCCGGACGTAGTTCTTGGCAAATTCTCCTCGACCAATTCAATAACATTATGTTGTTGATGTTAATTGCCGTCGCGATTATTTCCGGGGTACTCGACTTTATTGATATTCGCAATGGTACAGCCGGTGGGGGGATTCCCTTCAAAGACACCATTGCCATTCTCGTTATCGTCATCCTCAACGGCGTTTTGGGTTATCTCCAAGAAAGCCGGGCTGAACAAGCCCTAGCAGCCCTCAAGCAAATGGCCTCCCCCAGAGTGCGAGTCATTCGGGACGGCAAAACCCTAGAAGTAGACTCTCCCGAACTGGTACCAGGGGATATTATGTTACTCGAAGCCGGGGTACAAATTGCCGCCGATGGTCGTCTGATTGAAGCCTCTAACTTGCAAGTGCGAGAATCAGCCCTGACTGGGGAAGCCGAAGCCGTGAAAAAAGAAGCCGACCTCGAACTCGAAACAGAAACCAGTTTGGGCGATCGCGTTAACATGGTATTCTCTGGGACAGAAGTGGTACAAGGACGGGCAAAAGTAGCCGTTACCACCACCGGAATGCAGACTCAGTTGGGTAAAATCGCCCAAATGCTGCAATCAGTGGAAAGCGAACCCACACCGCTACAACAACGCATGACCCAGTTAGGTAATGTCCTCGTTACCGGGTCTCTTATCCTTGTCGCCTTAGTCATTGGTATTGGCTTAATTCAAGCCGGAAACTTTGAACCCCTGCAAGAATTAGTCGAAGTCTCCCTCAGCATGGCTGTTGCTGTCGTTCCCGAAGGCTTACCCGCCGTCATTACCGTTACCCTAGCCCTAGGAACGCAACGCATGGTTAAGCGTAACGCCCTGATTCGCAAACTCCCCGCAGTCGAAACCCTAGGAAGCGTCAACACCATCTGTTCGGATAAAACCGGGACGCTGACCCAAAACAAGATGGTGGTGCAAGTCGTCGAAACCCTCACCGGAACGTATCGCGTCACCGGGGAAGGATACACCCCCGAAGGCGAATTTCGTGATTCCCAAGACCAGAAAGTTGATGCGACTCAGCAACAAGACCTCAAACGCCTACTCAAAACCTGCGTTCAGTGTAATGATGCCGTTTTGCAACAAGAAAACGACTCTCGCGAAACCAACTGGGCAATTCTTGGCGACCCCACCGAAGGGGCATTACTCTCCCTCGCGGGTAAAGCAGGACTCACTCAAAACCAGTTAGAGCAAGATTCCCCCCGTTTGGGCGAATTTCCCTTTTCCTCCGAACGCAAGCGTATGAGCGTAATATGCGACGCTTCTGGCAAATATTTGATGTGGACAAAGGGTTCGCCGGAATTAATCCTCGAACGCTGTACAAACGGGCAGATGGGGGACGAAATACAACCCCTGACTGACGAACAGCGTCAAGCCGTCCTCGCGGGGAACAGTCGCCTGGCCGAACAGGGTTTGCGGGTGTTGGGCTTTGCTTATAAACCCCTCGATAGCGTTCCTGAAGCGGGACAAGAAACCGAGACGGAAAGCGAGATGATTTGGTTGGGTTTAACTGGAATGCTCGATGCACCGCGTCCAGAAGTCAAAGTCGCCGTCCAACACAGTCGCGAAGCGGGGATACGTCCAGTCATGATTACCGGAGATCACCAGCTTACCGCCAGGGCGATCGCAGAACAACTCGGCATTGCCAACAGCGACGACCTCGCCCTCACCGGACCCGAACTCGAACGCTTATCCCAAGCGGAATTGGAAGCCGAAGTAGACCGGGTGAGCATTTACGCCAGGGTTTCCCCAGAACACAAACTCCGCATCGTCAAAGCCCTCCAGAAACAAGGCAAATTCGTCGCTATGACTGGGGATGGCGTGAATGATGCCCCCGCCCTCAAACAAGCGGATATCGGCATTGCCATGGGCATTACGGGGACGGATGTGAGCAAGGAAGCCAGCGACATGGTATTGCTCGATGACAACTTTGCCACCATTGTTGCCGCTACCGAAGAAGGACGGGTGGTTTATAGCAATATTCGCCGCTTTATTAAGTACATCCTGGGCAGTAATGTGGGGGAAGTGATTACCATTGCCGCAGCCCCGATTATCGGCTTGCAGGGCGTACCTTTGACTCCTCTACAAATCCTCTGGATGAACCTCGTCACCGACGGTTTACCCGCCTTAGCCCTTGCCGTTGAACCCGCAGAACCGGATGTCATGCGTCGTCCGCCGTTTCGCCCGGATGAAAGCATTTTCGCCAGGGGTTTGGGGTCGTATATTGTCAGAATTGGGATTATTTTCGCAATCTTCTCAATCGCCCTGATGGTATTTGCCGCTAACAACTTCGAGCATTGGAAGACAATGGTTTTCACTTCCTTATGTTTAGCACAAATGGGACACGCGATCGCGGTACGTTCCAATTTCCGTCTGGCCGCAGAGATGAATCCCTTTTCTAATCCCTATTTATTAGGGGCAGTTGTTGTCACCACAATTCTGCAATTGCTATTAGTTTATGTGCCATTTCTTCGCAGTTTCTTCGGTACGGAAGTTTTAACCCTGGAAGAATTGCTAATTTGTCTAGCGTTTAGCAGCTTACTCTTTGTTTGGGTGGAACTGGAAAAACTCTTTATCCGTTGGTATCACTGGCAAAGAAAGTCATAGTTAGTTGTTGGTTGTTAGTTGTTAGTTGTTAGTTGTTAGTTGTTCGCCAACATCCCCACTGCCCACTGCCCACTGCCCACTGCCTACTGCCCACTGCCACAGCCGCTCGCGCACCGATTACAGCATCAGTATTATCTTGCATGAGTTAGCTATCCAGTACAATGGCTATATCTAGTTATTTTCACTGCCCAGAGTGCTTTTGCCCAAGGTTTGTGAACAAATGTATCGCACCAGAGTTGTTAGCCTGCTTCAAAGGGGTAGCTTTGCAATGCGATTTGACCATTCCTCTGCACTGGAAGCAGCCCAAATCAGCAGTAATTCCTCGATAACAACTTCCATCGGTAGCTTTCTGGAAACGATGATAACGCCTGAACTTTGACTACTGGTAATAAATGTAGCGAACTCCAATGGCATCGTTCTGCGATCGTGACTGACAAGAATACGCCCTTGTTGTGCAGCGATCTCCAACACTTCTATATCTTTAACACCTTCCAATCCAGCAGCCAAAGCGGTTTGAAAATCAATTTTAGGCTCTCGCCGTAAAACACCTGTTACAATCGCTTGATTCAAATCGGCATCAGCTTGGTAACTTATGGTCACAACTCTACCTACTACTTCGCTGCCTTCGCCGCCATCAGTTTGTTATACAAAACAGGGTCAGTGGCTTGCAGGGGTTGGGGCATAGCATCAAATGCCTCCTCCTCTGCTGCCAAGTAAGAATCAATCTCAGCACGATTAGCCAGGTAGAACGCGATCGCGCCATAAACCTGCTCAAGGGTCAGCAATGGAAAAGATTGAACGATGCTTTCAGGCGATAATCCCCTCCGAAAAGCATAGACAACCGAATCAAGAGAAATCCGAGTTCCCTCTACCAGATAAGCATCGTTTCGATACTCGACGTAAGTTTTAGGTGCTAAAACAGCCATACATTTGGTTTGATTCTTACCGTATCAATTCTATAAAAGTAGCGATTGTCTCTGCCTGAAAGCCCAACATCCTGCACGCGAACAATGTCAAGTGTTGGGTCGCGACGAAATAAGCCTCGAACGATCGTAAATTGTTAGCTTTCCGGCTGCATTATTAGAGGCTACACTCACCATTACAATCTATGTCTTGCAAGTCAAAGGCGATTTGAGCTTCTTGGAGAAGATTGATAGAATCTTTAACTAACTCCAAAATTTCCTTTTCTTCAGGGCGATGTCTACAATACTGAATTGCTACCCCATCAAGCCAACCTTTGAAAACAAAGGGATCTTCTCGATTTGATTGCTTAAGGTTTGATGAAAAGTACCACTTATACGACTCCGGATATTCAATATCCTTCAGGGAACGCTCTGACTCGAAGCTGAGGCTCACTTCATATTCTTGGCAGAAAGCTCTACCCTCAGCAACATAAATTTCATCAATATCACCAGAGTCTACATTATCAGAAAATTTTAAGCTGAACCGCCAATCCCCGGCATTGATTCCATCACACACCTTGCGGACAGTTTTTTCAATTATTTGTTTTTGACGAGTTATATCTGATAACACGATATAGTCCTCCTTTGCCCTAATTACGGGTTGTGGTGATACTGCCTTAATTTAAACTGGACAAGCCTAAAAGGTGAGAAATACTGATAGATAAGCTTTATGAACAGCCCTATCCTACAACTTGAAGGCTAACTATTTAATATACCGACATTTTCTGGATAGTCAATCCCCAAAGGACAAAAAACAGAAATTTTCCGTATAATCCCCCCGCAAAGGATATTATCCCGAGATTTTCCGCCCATTTTAAAATCCGGGGCTAATATTACAAAGTCCACCTGCGCGGACTCTAAAATTAAGTGTACGGCAATAAATTGGCATGACTATATGTTGTTCCCAGACAAAAGTATGAATCGAATTCTAACTACTATCTCAATTCCTCACGCTGCTCTTGAGCAACTTTGCCGACAATATCATATTCGTAAATTGGCTTTGTTTGGTTCAGTTTTGCGAGATGATTTTCGCTTAGATAGCGATATCGATATTTTGGTTGAGTTTTTACCGGGACAAACTCCTGGTTTTGGTTTTATCGAAATTCAAGATAGTTTGAGTCAGTTATTGGGGCGTATTGTCGATCTTAATACACCTCAAGACTTGAGTCGTTATTTTCGGGATGAGGTGCTTGCAGAGGCTAGGGTGATTTATGGCGAAATGGATTAAAAAATGAGAGCGTGATCGCATTTTTTCGGTGATTTTTAGAGTAAAGGATATCTTTCTAATGCTTCTCTAGCCAAGTCACTGATAAAATTTGACGTATGTTCTACTTCAAAATTATTGTTGTCTCCTTTTTCCTGATTACATTTCCAACACATCGCTTGAAGATTATCTGCATCAAATAATAACTCAGGACATCGAGCTTTATTCAATTTATGATCGAGAGTTACATAATTAGGATGAAAGTAACAACTTCCTGCCCGATTAATATATTCTTGACCTTTTGAGTTAATATATTCATAGCCTCTAGCTATAGCTTCTTGTTTAGAATTTGTAGCGTGTCTTAACTTTCCATGCACCATTCTTTTTCCGCAAAAAGGGCAGGGTTTGCGGTCATATTTTTGGCGGAATTCATTGGGGCTAATCCAGCCAAATTTGGGATGATTGATTAGCTTTTCATTTTGACCTGCTTCCCAAACTTCACGAACTTCTGAGGCTTGGTAGAGTGTTTGAAGATATTTTTTACTGACTTCTGGCATCATCTTAAATTTACAAAAGTTGATATTTAGTAAGAGCTTCTTCTGCTTTTTTATTAATACTGCGGCGTTTTGTTTCTAAGTTCTCTAAAGCTTTTTTTGCTTTTTTTTGAGCTTGCTCTGCTTCCAAAATCGAGTGATTAATAGCTCCTACCAAATCGCCTTTTTTCAATTTATAATCAAAAAGGCTTGACTCTTTAGCAGTATTATTTAAAATTTCCCACGATTTTTTTACGTTGTCCCATCCTTTATTACAATAACCTCTTTCCCTTATTTTTTTTTGCTTAAGACGATCTAACTGAGAAAAAATTTCTTTATTCCTGCGCTGCCACTGTCGATAATTCAAGTTTTCAATAATTTTCATAAGGTTTCAATTCATATCTTCATTATCAAAGTATCTTGACATATGTTTCCATTCTGAATTACCGTAATTATTAAGAATATATTGTTTTATTCCAGATTGTTGCCGCCTCAACGTATCAATTGTATTTTGCAATTGCTGTATATTTTCTGCTGATTGCTGCACTACAGATTGACTATCATCGCTCATTGCTGATATTGTTTCTCGCAAACCTGAAGCAGTAGCATTATAATCTTCTTTGTGAACTAACTCTTTCTCTAATAGCGCATTTTTCCGATCTTCATCATTTTTAGATAAAGCATTTAATAACCATTTTCCTGCCGAGACAATTTCGGAGTTTTCAGGATTGAGAAATGCTTTCAGTTTATTGTTTGCTTCTTCAGTTTTCTTTCCTTGACAATATCTGTTATAGTCATTGGCAGATTTGATCAGTTTTAATATTTCTAAATGCTGAACTGCTTGGTTAACTTGCTCATCCGCCATTTTTTCCTGCAACGCATACTGAGCAATTCCCGAAGCATCACTAATCCGCCCTATAAATCGCTTACGATCCTTCTTTTTCATGGCTTTGCTGAAAGCAATAAAGTTTTAGTCTTTCTGTACTCTATGGTAAATATTCAAAATATTACCCTTCTTTTATTCTCTAATAATCACATACTAATTGCACTAAGCTGCTTTGCATTTAAACCGCCGATTTTACTTACTGAACCCTTGGGTGGGCTTGAATCGAGACAAAAATTTAAATGATTAACAGCTTACCTTAGAGGTGAGTTCATAAAGACTTTACAAAATTGTGATTGGTCACTTCAATTTTTAGGGGAATCGGTATTGCTGTATACTGCATACAGAAAGGAAACTCTCTACAATCAAACCCAATATAAACGCGATCGCGCTCCTCAACTTTTAAGAAATTATGCTCATCACTAAACAGCCTGTATTTCGTAACTTTTGGTATCCTGTCGTTCCCCTCGAACTGCTCAAAAATGAGCAACCCTACTCCTTTACCCTGTTGGGGGAAGCGATTGTAGTTTGGTTGGATAAGGAAGGGAAACCCGCAGCCAGTAGGGATCGCTGCTGTCATCGTTCGGCTAAACTGTCTTTGGGGACTGTGGAGGATGGCTGCATTGTTTGTCCTTATCACGGGTGGCAATTTGACGAGACGGGGGAATGTCAGAAAGTCCCGCAACTGAGCGACGCAACGAAGATTCCGAAAACGTATAAAATCCAGGCGTATCTCTGCACAGAACGCTATGGTTATGTGTGGGTATGTCTGGGAGAACCGTTGCAGCCCATACCGGAGATTCCTGAAGCGAGTCAAGAGGATTATCGCATTATCCCGGAATTTTACGAAGCCTGGAACTGTGCGGGTTTGCGGGTGATGGAAAATGAGATGGATTTGGCGCATCCTACCTTTGTGCATACTACCACGTTTGGCAGCGAGGAGCATCCCGTTCCTGATGTGTTGGATGTGAAGGAGACGGATTACGGCTTGAAGGTGATTGCGACGCTGGGGGTGGTGAATCCAGAGTTGCAGCAGAAGAACTTGAAAATGGCTGATAATCAAACGACGCGAACCTTGGATATTGATTGGTTTATGCCGTTTACTTGCTGTCTGCGAATTAATTATCCCAACGGGTTGACGCACATGGTAGTTAATACGATGACTCCTATTGAGGATGGGCGATCGCAGATGGTACAATTTTGTATTCGCAACGATACTGAAACCGAAACTAAAGCGAGTGACGCGATCGCATTTGACCGTCAGGTGACTTTAGAAGATAAAATCATTTTAGAAAGTACCGATTTTGACGTGCCTTTGGAAATCAAAGCCGAACAACACATGATGACAGATAAGCCGGGAATTATTATTCGTCATCGCATTGCAGCTTTACTGAAAGCCCACGGAGAAACGGAAGTGCGACAAGGTTAATGTTGAGATGGCAAACGAGTTACTGCAAACCCCACCGCGACAGTTGCCAGCAATCGGTGTCGCAAGATAAGATCAAATCGTACCATAACGAGCGATTCTGGCTGGATCGCGATCGCCTCCGGTTTTCCAAGCCCACATTTGATCTCCGAGGGAAAAATGCCACCACTCGCAATCGTGACGACAAAACCCCGCAGTCTGCATCACTTGTCCCAATAATTGCCGATGAGTGTGATATTGTTGGGCTTCTGGGGTGGTAGCCTGGGCATAGTAATTAGGGTGAGAAATCGGAGAAATTTCGTCAATTTCACCCCCCATCGCGATCGCATTTTGATTTTCATTCAGTAACGTTACATCCACCGCAGCCCCGGTACTGTGGGGGGGAGGAGTGTTAGGATTGTCACTCGGTACAGCCCAAAACTCATAGACTTCTTGCCAAATTGCCTCTGCTTGAGTCCCAGAAAGTTGCTGGGGATTGAGATTTTTTCCTTGACAAATTTGCCTAAATGTGTAGTCAACCATATACTGCTGCACGGCAATAGGACGATAAGCATCAAAAATCAAAATCTGCCAGCCGGGTTGTTGTTGCTGAAGCTGATTCTGCGCCTCAATCAGAGCATTTAAGACCCCTTCTCGAACATAATAAGGCGATCGCGTCCCGTAGTCAGCCCCCAACCGCATATAGGGATGCGGAGACACCACGGCAAATTTATCTAGAGGAATTGGTACTAAGGGTTCGCCACAGTCTAGGATGGGAATTTTGAGATAGGGTTTAGGCATTCAGGTAGATTAGAAGAAAGTTTTGCCCCTAGCTTACTGGTTCGCGTTTCTCTTAGGCACTCTCTTTGAAACGTTAATTTCTCTTTTTTGGGCTGTAACGCTTATCCGGTCTAGCTTTGAGCCATTTTGAAAATCAACCCTAAAAGCCAAAGTTTCTGACCTCCTTTCTGGGGTAAAATTCAACTCCCCCCCCAATCCCTACTGCCCAATCCCTACTGCCCCTTAGAGGCTGATTACTGAAAAAGCTGCCCAAAAACCAATCCCTACTGCCCCTTAGAGGCTGATGACTGAAGAAACCACTCTGTCAACTTGTTCTCCTGTTAAACCTGGAAACATCGGTAGAGAAAGTATCTCTTTTGCCAACAATTCAGCATGGGGAAAATCGCCTTTTTCATAACCCAAAAAATCATAAGCGGGTTGTAAATGACAGGGAATCGGGTAATGAATCCCGGTTTGAATTCCCTGGGCTTGTAATTGGGCTTGAACTGTATCGCGAGATTGACCAAACTCCGGTCGAATCCGAATGACATAAAGATGGTAAATATGACCTTCGCCACTATTATTTCTCAAAGGTATTATACCCTGACTTCCTAAAGTCTCAAAAGCGCGATCGTAAGCCTGGGCTGCTTCATTTCGAGATTCATTCCAGCCCTTGAGATGAGGTAATTTGACATTCAGAATAGCAGCTTGCAAATTATCAAGACGGCTATTAGTTCCCAGTTCCGTGTGGACGTACTTTTGAGCCGCACCATAGTTACGAGATGCTTTTACCCGTCTGGCAACTTCGGTATTATTAGTAATAAATATCCCCCCATCCCCAAACGCCCCTAAATTTTTACTCGGATAAAAGCTAAAAGCTGCCCCCATCCCTAAAGAACCTGCAATTTTGCCCTCACGAGAAGCTAAATGGGCTTGGGCTGCATCTTCAAACACCAAAAGGTTGTGACTGTCGGCAAAATCCTGTAGTTTTTGGGGAGATACCATCTGTCCGTAGAGATGGACGGCGATAATCGCTTTAGTTTGCTTTGTGACCAACTTAGCTGCTGCTTCTAGGTCAATTAAGGCGGTTTCCGGGTCGCAATCGACTAAAATGGGGGTTGCTCCTGCGGTAATTACCCCAATCACCGTGGCGATAAAGGTATTGACAGGTACGAGAACCTCGTCTCCTGCGCCTATTTTAGCAGCTTGTAAGCCCAGGGCGATCGCGTCCGTCCCCGACCCCACCCCCACCGCATAATCAACGCCACAAGCGGCAGCAAAGGCTTGCTCAAACTGTTCTAGGTCTTGGCCTAAAATGAAGTTACCCTGTTGGACAACTTGCTGAATCGCAGCATCAATTTGAGCCTGAATCGGTTGATGTTGCTCGGAAAAATCAACAAAGGGAACGGCGGCAGCAGTGACAGTCATTATTATTGAGTAATATTGAGTTACTAGCAGTTATCAAGAAAAAGGATTGGTTTAAATTTTCTTTTGGGAGTAAAAACCAAAATGATAACCTACTTCTATGTTATGCCCGATCTGATGTTATTCTGTCACGAGCAAAATAGCAAAAATTGGTAAAGTTAGTGAGAATTTTGAGAGCATTATTATTTCGAGGAGAATTATGGTATTTTGGCGATCGCGACTGACTACAACCCTGATTACCTTAATATTAATGACGACTTCCCTGAATGGGGCGATCGCCAAACCCAGCTTACCCGAAGCTGCTGCCAAACAACCGGATTTGCGGCGTAAAATTTTTCAAGGCAGAGATGACGAACCGGATTATTGCGATTTGACTTATACAGAAGGCTGGTACATCTGGTATTACGATATTGCTGGCGAATGTACCATTATAATTGCTCCGAATGAAGCAGCAGCCTCTCGACGCGCTTATGAGCTTTTTGCCCATTCCTTTAGCGTTATGATTGTGGGTTACGGTTTCAAAGCTAACTTAGGCTAAAAAGGGAAAGTTTCGCCCTTTAGAGAGAGGAAAAAGCCCTGTGCGTCGCTTAGGTTGAGAAAGTTAGCAATCCCTGAGTTTCAATTTCTCCTCAACCCCAAAAATGCGCCAGTTAATTCTTCAAGTCCCCTCCGGTCAAGGTAAAACAGTAATGGAGATGGGGCAATCTTGGGGAGGTGTCAATTTAGTTTGCTTTGCAGGGATAAGTCCCGAACAGCCCGTTGACGTGGTGATGGTTTATTTGTCCAACCAAAAGGTTGAGGATTTTTTGAGCGCTCTTGAGGACATTCCCAATCTCCATGTTACCTTGATCCCACGGGGAGTAATGCCCCTACAGCCTCCCCCGGAAGAAGCCCCAGAAAAAGTGATTGAAGTCCAAAAACGCAGCCCGATTGAGGTGTTTTTGGCGGGATTGCAGAGTGTGGGATCGTGGACGAGTTTTTTGGGGTATGCGGTTTTAGGCAGTATCGTGGTGTGGATTGGGCTGTATACCAATACCCCTTATTTGCTCGTTGCAGCCATGCTAATTGCGCCTTTTGCCGGTCCTGCGATGAATACTGCGATCGCGACAGCGAGGGGCGATTTCGATCTATTATGGCGCAGTTTGGTTCGTTATTTCAGCGCGATTGCCGTGAGTATTGCGATCGCTTTCTTGCTCAGTGTCATTTTACAACAAGATATCATCACCAGTGCCGCGATCGCGACCAGCAAAGTTTCCCGAATTGCGGTTTTATTGCCCCTCATTGCGGGTACAGCCGGAGCATTGAACTTAATGCAGTCCGAACGCAGTAGCTTGGTTTCTGGGGCGGCTGTAGGCTTGCTGGTGGCGGCTTCCCTTGCTCCGCCTGCGGGTATGATGGGGATGGCGATCGCCCTGCAACGTTGGGATATGGTTCAAAGTGGCGTATTTTTACTATTATTGCAATTAGCCGGGATTAACTTCGCTGCTGCCCTCGTATTTCGGCTGTATGGCTTGTCTCCCCGTGGTGCGAGGTACAAGCGCGGCAAAAAAGGCATATTTCCGCTTGTTTTGGCGATTAGCACCGCAATTTTAGTCGCTTTGTTATCCTGGCAATGGGTTAACCCCCCAGAATTGCAACGGGCTAGTATTTCGCAACGAGTGGTTGAAGATATCCAAACCCAAGTCCAGCAAAGCGAATTTGTCGATCTCGTTGAAACTGAAACCCGCTTCACCCGCGCCAATATTGCCGAACAGAATACCTTGTTATGCTTAGTTTATGTGCAGCGTCGGGATAACGTCACGATAACAGATGCCGAGATACGCGATCGCCTCACCCAAAATATCCAAGCAGAACTTCAGCAACAGCGTTACAATATTACACCCCTTGTTTCTGTGACGGTTCTCAATCCCTTATAGTAAGCAGTAGTCAAGGGAATACGTTTACTGATTATCGGCTCGTAGTCAGGGCTTTAGCCTTGTTATCGCAATTCATAATCAGAGATAAGCGCCCTACTATTAATCATAAATAAACTGTTATTATGACTGATTTTCTAAACTTATTAAATCCTTCTCAACGTCAAGCCGTACAACATTATTGCGGGCCTTTGTTAGTCGTTGCGGGGGCAGGTTCAGGCAAAACTCGCGCCCTCACTTATCGTATTGCCAACCTCATTCTCAACCACAAAGTTCATCCCGAAAACATCCTTGCGGTAACCTTTACCAACAAAGCCGCTAAGGAAATGAAAAGCCGCATCGAAACTATTTTCGCACAGCATTACGCTCAAGAAAAGCACAACGAGCGTCTAGAACTCCTCCCCCCCGAAGAACAAACCAAATTGCGATCGCGAGTCTATGCAAAAGTAACAAAACACCTTTGGATTGGCACATTTCACAGCCTTTTTGCCCGTATCTTACGCTTCGATATTAACAAATACGAAGACGAAAAAAGACGAACTTGGCAACGTAACTTTTCCATTTTTGACGAATCCGATGTTCAGAGTTTAGTCAAACAAATCGTTACCAAAGACCTCAACCTGGACGAAAAAAAGTTTAATCATAAAACCGTTCGCTACGCCATTAGTAACGCCAAAAACTTAGGCTTAGACCCCGAAACTTACTTGCGAGAAAATGGTAACTATAAAGGTCGAGTGATTGCCGAAGTTTACGACGAATACCAAAACCAACTCGCCGCCAATAATGCCCTCGACTTCGACGACTTAATCCTCGTTCCCACCCGTTTATTCCAACAAAACGAATCCGTATTAGCTTATTGGCATAAACAATTTCATCACATCTTAGTAGACGAATATCAAGACACCAACCGCATCCAATATGACCTCATTCGCCTCCTTTCTACCAACGGCGAAACCTCTCCCAAAGATTGGAATTGGCAAAACCGTTCTGTTTTTGTTGTGGGGGATGTAGACCAATCTATTTACTCCTTCCGCATGGCAGACTATACCATTTTACTCGACTTTCAAAAAGACTTTGGCGACGGTTTGCCCGACGAAGATACCCGTACAATGGTGAAGCTAGAAGAAAACTATCGTTCCCGCGAAAATATCCTCCAAGCCGCCAACAAACTGATCGAAAGAAACACCCAGCGCATCGATAAAGTATTGCGTCCCACCCGTAGCGAAGGCGAACAAATCTATTGTTATAAAGCCGGAGATGAGCAAGCCGAAGCCCGTTTTGTTATCAATCAAATTCAACACTTACAAAAGAATAACCCCGAATTAGATTGGGGTGACTTTGCCATTTTGTACCGCACAAATGCCCAATCCCGCGCCCTCGAAGATGCCCTGCGTGGCAAACTTCCTTATGTAATTATCGGCGGTTTAAAGTTCTATGACCGTAAAGAAATTAAAGACATTTTAGCTTACCTCAGAGTCATTGCTAATCCTGCCGATACTGTCAGCTTGCTGCGAATTATTAACACCCCCAGACGCGGCATTGGTCGCACCAGTATTGACAACTTAACTAATGCTGCCAGCGAGTTAAATATGCCCCTCTGGGAAATCTTAAAAGATGAAACCTCAGCGAGTACCTTAGCCGGACGCGCCGCCAAATCGGTTAATCAATTCGCCCAAATGATTAAAGCTTATCAAGACCAACTCAAAACCCTATCCGGTGCAGAAATTCTCCAAGGCATTGTTGAAGAATCCGGTTATGTTTCCGACTTACAAGAAAAAGGCACAGACGAAGCCGATAACCGCATCGCCAACGTCGGAGAATTATACAATGCCGTCCTCCAATTCCAAGAAGATAACGAAGATAATAGCCTCGAAGGATTCCTCGCTAATGCCTCTTTAGCCTCATCCCTCGATAACCTCGAAGACGGACAACAAGCCGTTTCATTAATGACCCTTCATTCAGCCAAAGGTTTAGAATTTCCCGTCGTTTTCATGGTTGGTATGGAACAAGGATTATTCCCCAATAATCGCACCCTCGACGACCCCCTTGCCCTCGAAGAAGAACGGCGTTTATGCTATGTTGGCATCACCCGCGCCCAAGACCAACTATTCTTATCTCATGCCCGCGAACGCCGTTTGTGGGGTGGAATGCGCGAAACCGCTATCCCCTCCCAATTCCTCAAAGAACTGCCCGAAGAATTAGTTTCTAGTAACGTTAAAAGCGCCATTTCTCGCCATCAAAAAGGACGTAGCAAAGCCCCAAAAGCCGAACCCCAAGAAATCGATAATCAGACTTGGCAAGTGGGCGATCGCGTGGTACATAAGATATTTGGTATTGGTGAAGTGACCCACATCTTCGGTACAGGCCACAAAACCAACCTCGCCATCAAGTTCCCCGACTACGGCCAAAAAATCATCAACCCCCAAGTCGCACCCATGCAACTCGTACAGTAAGCCCAGCCCTAACCCTAGCTCGCTCCTGCTAACTAAACCGAGAAACAGGTTAAATTAGTATCAGTCTGCGAAAATAGGGCAATGTCCAAAAAGCAAAATTGGTTTTCTCGGTATCTGCGGTATCTGTTAGTAGGGTTTGTTGTAGCACTGGCTTTGGTACTGTCACCGTATCTGGTCAACCAAATGCCCGCACTGGAATTTTTAAAAGAAATTTCCCCGATTTGGAAGGTTTTAGGGGCAATTGTGTTGACGGCGATTGGGGTGTTTGGGGCAAAGTTACTTGATACCGCAGAAGACAAACCGGAGGACTTGTGGCAGAGGTTTGAGCAAAAAAATCGGGAGATTATCTTACAACGTCTCAAAAGTAATCTCGACTTTGACGCTTATATCCCCGTTAGTAGCACCGATTCCCCCGCAGACTTAGAGCGTCCGAGTTGCCAACAGCCACCGCAAGCGCCAGAAATTGCAGTTCAGAAAAACTCACCACAACCCTTTTGGAAACCGCGACTCGTACCCACTGTCTTACAAAGCCTTGTCGCAAAACTCCCCAGGATTCAGACCCAACGGCAAGTCAAAGACCTAGAAACTCAAGAAACCGATACTCTCGACGCAAATCAAGCGATTTTAGATGATTTCATCGCAGCCGACGGACGCTTGCTTATCTTAGGAGAACCAGGAAGTGGCAAAACCACAGAACTGCTGAAACTAGCCGAGCAACTGTTAGAAGAACGTACCACGCCATCAGAGAAAGTCCCCCATAAACTGCGCGGCGTTCCCGTCATTTTTGAGCTTTCGGCATGGCGGGGTGAGCCGTTATTAGAGTGGATGGTAGGGGAAATGGCGGCTTATTACGGCATCAAACCAGAAATCTGTCAGCAATGGTTCAAACACGACCGCATTGTGCCTTTATTGGATGGCTTGGATGAGTTGGGGCGGTATCGCGATGGCACAGTGGAGGCGATTCGAGCCATTGAAACCCTACAGGAAAAATACGAAGACCAACAAAAAGCTTTAGTGGTTTGTTGTCGCATTGCCGACTATGAAACCATTACCGACGCAGATGACAAGCCGGTACGGTTGCGACGCATGAAAAAAGCTGTGCGGTTGTGTGAGTTGGACGCAACGCAGATAGAAAACTACCTCACCAACCGTCATGCAGAATATATTTGGCAGGGATTGCAAACTCGACCGGGCTTCATGGCATTAGCCCATAACCCGATGTTGTTGAATCTAATGCCCATTGCTTACCCAAAACCGGAAGATTTACCCCCAGAGACAGTTTCAGATGCAGAAACTTGCCAAAAAGCCTTGTTTGATGCTTTTTTGGCGCGAAAGCTCAACACCCTACCCCACTACAAACCCCGAAAAGCCCGGCATTATCTGGCGTGGTTGGCGGCGAATATGGGGCGACCGGAGATTAACCAACGGGAGTTTTTGATTGAACGCCTGCAACCCACTTGGTTAGAAAATCAACAACAGTGGCAACACTATCGGCTGATTTTCGGGCTGATTGGAGGGCTGATTGGAGGGCTGATTGGAGGGCTGATTGGAGGGCTGATTTTCGGGCTGATTTTCGGGCTGATTTTCGGGCTGATTTTCGGGCTGATTTTCGGGCTGATGGAGGGTTTGAAGGCAGACCTCAAAGTGAGAACCTATCCCAATCAGGGTATTTGGGAAAGTGGTATCAAATCCTTGATTGCGATGGGTTTGGCAATTCCCTTGTGTCCGTTAATGTTCATCATTCCCGACTGGGCGACGGGAGAAACCATTGACTGGATTAGGGCTATCGTCGGCGGGGTTGGATTTGGGATTTTCTTTGGCTTTTTTTTAGGAGGCGGAGATGCCATCATGGAGCATTTGGCTTTGCGGTGGGTGTTGCAGCGTCGGGGGCGCATTCCCCGCAACTATGGCCAATTCCTCACTGAAGCCAGTCAAGCAGGCATCCTCAAGCAATCCGGGGGGCGCTTCCGCTTTTATCACGACAAGCTGCGGGAACACCTGGCCGCAGAAATCCAGCTTACCCCCTACTCGCTTCCCTCTGCGAAAACCAACTGGTTTTTAGTTGGGGTTTTAGCCTTCCTAGCAGTTTACCTTTCCAGAGGGCTTGATACTGTGTCTGCCGACCGATTGGAGCGCATCGGCATGACTCCCCTCTTGCAACCCCAAGATACCATCTTCATTGATCGCACTATTTATCGCTTTCGTCCTCTGCAACCAGGAGATATCATTACTTTCCGCTTACAAAATAGCAGTATCGACACAAAATACATCGTCGCTCAACCCGGAGACGAGATTGCCATCGATTCCGGTCAGATTCGCATTAATGGCAAAGTCAGGCAGTTTGAGCATCTGACCTTACCCCCCGATTTCCAGCAACCCCCCATCACTCTCCCAGCAGATGAGTATTACGCCGTCGTCACCGATGCTGATTATAATGGCACAGATGCAGGACGGGTCGTACACCGCGATGCGATGACGGGATGGGTGATGTTGCGGCTTTGGCCGTTAGAGCGTTTTGGAACGCTCTGAAGAGCTTATCTCCCTGTCCTAAGAAACAAAAACGACAAAAAAAGCTCCCAACCGTAGTGAAGTTGGGAGCAAACCAGTCAATCTACTGAAGGAAAGCTAAAATCTAGACAGCAACGGCATCTTCGTAGAGTAAAGATTCCAGTTGCGAGACTCCTTTTTGTAAGTGACGCGACACGGTGATGGTACTTACGCCGATTTGTTGAGCAGCTTCTTTGCGAGATAAATCCCGCAGAAAGACACATTCGATTGCGGCTTGGGTTTTGTCTTCGAGTTGGCTGAGGGCGCTTTGGAGATGCCAGCGTTCTTCTTGCCAATGACGGCGATCGCGATCGTTGAGATCGGGTAAAGTTTGTTCTAGGGTAACATGACCCTCAGCATCGGGAGAAACGGTCATATCTAGGCTCACCAAGCGGCGGTTTTGGACGGCGACTTTACATTCTTGCCATTCTTGCAAAGATACGTCTAAGGCTTCTGCCAGTTCGCGATCGCTCGGTTGACGATTCAGAAATAAGGATAACTCATGACGCACCCGTTTGCTGCGTTGGTGGAGTTCTTGCCAGCGTCTGGGAATGCGGACAATATTGCTTTTATCTCGT
The DNA here is from genome assembly GCA_035968055.1 of Jaaginema sp. PMC 1080.18. Classification (GTDB taxonomy): domain Bacteria; phylum Cyanobacteriota; class Cyanobacteriia; order Cyanobacteriales; family Spirulinaceae; genus Jaaginema. Next base: position 21,476 of record JAWQFT010000009.1, read on the forward strand.
AAATAGTTGAGAATTTCGCCGCGAATGTAGGGAACGGCAAAAGAGCTAAAAGCACAACCTTTGCGGAGGTTAAAGCGCTCAATCGCCCGAATTAAACCGATAAAGCCAATTTGCTCTAAATCTTCGTAAGCTTCAGCCGATTGGAAGCTGATGCGACGAGCAATTTTGTGGACTAAACCAGCATTGAGTTGCGCGATTTGGTTGCGGATGGCGACTTTGGGGTTGCGAGCATATTCAGCGAGAAGCTCGGTGCTACGGGCGATTTTGGGTTTCATAACTGGGCAGTAGGTGGTATGACTGGTTCGGCTCGATGCCTTACTTTTTATTGTGCTGGCGATCGCGCCCGACATTAGCTCAATCTCTGGGTTCAGCGATTGGCTCAGTTTTGGGTTCACCGCTAAATTAAAGTTTTGTTGAGCAGCGCGATCGCCTTTTGAAAGTTGCTTGTATAAAGGAAAATAGGACGATAGTTTCAAAACGCCCCCTTAACAACAATTCTTTGTAAAACCTTTAGATATTCCACCCCCCAAATTTCCCCCGATATTCTAAAACATTAAGTAACAGTATTTACAGGAGTTTTTCATGGATAGCGAACTAACTAAATATAGACTCAAATGCACTTTGACCTTTGGCGATATCTACGGTCAAATTATTATATGGTTGGTCGTCATTTTTATTAGTTTAGCTGCGACACTGGCGTTGTGGAGTAGCACTCGTCAAGCCTATGCTTTGATGATGGTTGGCGTTATTTTGGTCTTGTCTTTGCCTTTTCTGCTCTTTGCTTTCGTCACCACATTACTCAATCATATTGAGTTTGAACCCATTGGAGAAGAAGAAAGCGTCCGCCATCTTTCTTTAGATCGTCCTCCGTCTAACAAACCCGCAACTTCCGCCGGATAAGCGTTAGTTTTTGAGTTGATTTAACTTCTAAAAATAGTAAAACCCCCTAACAATTTTTCAGGGGGTTTCATCATTTTTATTGAGATAGAATTAGCTGGGAAATTGAGCCAGAAATGCTTGGATTTGGGGAGTTTGTAGGAATTGTTGAGCATCCCGCAACAGGCGATCGCCCCAGAGATTTTCCTCTAAAAAGTCCAATTCTGCATATTTACGGTCAATTTCTAACGCTGCTTGTCCCATGTTCAAAGCTTCTTGTTCTTGTCCCTGGACAAAATGAGCGATGGCAATTGCTAACAGGGGTTCTGCGGCTTCGGGTTCGATAGCCAAAGACGTTTCCCAATATTCTATTGCTTCTGCCACATTACCCTGCTCGTACTTCACCAAACCGATATTATTAATTCCCGGCCAGAACTTTGCATCCAATTTTACCGCTTTGTCATAAGCCGCGATCGCCTGGGGATATTCTTTCAACATTAAATAAGCATTCCCCAAGTCAAATAAAGCTTCTAAGGCTTCCGGTTCGTACTTCAGTCCCGTTTCAATTTCCGCTACCGCTTGACGGTACTGTTTTTGTTGGAAATAAGCCGAACCCAAAGTAAAGTAAATCCCCGCTTCCTCTGGGGCAATACGACGGGCTTTGAGGAGGGTTTCAACGCCCTTGTCAAAGTCCTCCTGCTGGACGTATAACGTGCCTAGAACGAACCAAGTCTCAAAAGCATCGGGGGCCAGTTGTACCGCTAATTCGGCTCGCGGTAACGCCAAATCGTACTGCTCAAAGCGTACCAGTTGAATGGCATCTTGCACCAAAGCAATGCCCTGTTCTTCGAGCATTTCTGACTCTAAGCGGGGGGTATAAGGCAAAAGTGCTTGAGCTTTTGCAGGTAAAGCCACTCCCCAAACCGACGCGATCGCCCCTATTGCTAATAACCAATTTTTCGCTAAACTCGGCACAATAAGCTGCCTCTACTCTCTCAACACAACAACAAAATACTGACTACTAAGATAGCGCTATTTATCAGGATGCGTCCTCAACTCTCGCGGCCAATCTGAATATCGCGAACCCGAATCGGAACGCAAGCATGAGTCATCTGAGCAATTTGTAGGGGTTCTCCCTTACCGCACATATCGATCCCCCACTGCTCTAACTCCGATTCACCGCCAATGCCATCGACTTTGTTCCAAAATTCCGTCGTCATGGCGTGATAAGTCACATTTTTGAGCATTCCCGTCACTTTACCATGCTTAACTTGCCAAAAAGCATCGCCCCCAAACTGGAAATTCCGTCGTTGCTGGTCAATGGAAAAACTGCCCACCCCGTCGATTAAGATACCATCTTCGGTATCGGCGATCATTTCCTCTAAACTCGCGGTATGGCTTCCCCCCGGTTTCCCCGGTTCTAAACCCAGATTCGGAATGCGAACCATCGGCACACTCGACCAACGATCGGCAAAGGCACAACCATTGCTACTACTGCGTCCTAGCCGATATGCCGTCTCGCGATCGCATAAATAATCTACCAAAACCCCATCTTTAACCACATACCATTTTTGCGCTTTTACCCCCTCGTCATCGTAGCCCATCGTACTGCGTCCCCCTACCTGAGTGCGATCGGCGACAAAATTCACCCAAGGTGCAGCATATTGGAGCTTATGCAAGTTATCCGTCGTGGCAAAGCTCGTCCCCGCAAAATTCGCCTCATACCCGTATACCCGGTCTAATTCCGTAGGATGTCCCACCGACTCGTGAATCGGGAGATAGAGATTACTGGGTTTGAGAATCAGGGTTGTCGCGACTCCAGAAGGGCTTTCAGGGGCATTTACCTTCTCAAGGGCTTCGGTAGCTACCCGGTCGATATTTGCCAGTAAATCGGCTTTCTCGATGTGTTCGTAGCCCTTATTGAGGGGAGGACGTTCGTAACCGCGTCTTTGTGCGTCTCCATTGGCGATCGCGTTACACATATAACCAGGATAACTGCGATATAGGGTTTGCTCAATAACTGACCCCACCGTAGAAGCAAATAACTTATCTTCGCGGTTGAAAATCAGGCGAGAAAAGGCTTTTTTGATTCCCTTGCCCTCATAACTCAGCAAATTCTCGTTAATACTTAATAATAATTCCGCTTTCTCCGCAATTGGCACATCAAACGGATCGATTTCAATCGGTGTTGTGTAGCTATCCTGATAAGCTGCTACCGGGACTAAACGCACCGGATTCTGTTGTGTCAAACGGCTTCCCTTCGACGTTTCTATCGCTTGCTGGACGATGCGCTGTACTTCTTCCGGGGTTTGTCGGGGACTCGCTGCAAAGCCCCAAGCCCCATCGAGGAGTACCCGCACCCCAAACCCCGAACTGGTATTATCCGCTAAGGTAGAAAGAGAGCGATCGCACGCCACAAATCGCTGGACGCGATCGCGACAGATACGAATATCGCCATATTCACAACCCCCCTGACGGATTAAATCGATTGCGAGGGCTGCAAGTTCTGGGGCTGATGCACGTTTGGTGGGTGTTTGTACCATGATGATATAGTTAGGGCGATCGCAGGAGATTGTTTCTATTTTGCCTAATTTTTCTCAGTTTGGCTCTGGCAATTTCTAGGGTTTACTAGACCAACGATAAAAAGCCTATACTCTAAAAAAGCGATTGTGAAAATCTACCATGACGCAAACGCCACTCAATCAAAAATCCCGCGATCGACAAATTATTTATTCTGGCATTACCTGGCAACAATTCAAACTCATTCAAGCCGGTTTTGCCGAATCTTCAGGCATTCATCTTTATTATTACAATAATACCATTGAAATCCTCATGCCAGGACGCGAACATGAGTTTTTTAAAAGCATTATCGGGATGCTTATCGAGCTATTTTGTCTGCAAAAAAACATCGAATTTGAACCCCTAGGTTCTACCACCCAAGAACGCCCCGAAACTGCCTCAGCCGAACCCGACGAGTCTTACTGCTTTGGCGTATCTAAACCCATTCCCGATCTCGTTATTGAAGTTATTTTGACCAGTGGGAGTCCCAACAAACTACAGCGTTACCAATCCCTAGAAATCCCTGAAGTTTGGTTTTGGCAAGACGGCATTTTCAGCTTATATCATCTACGAAATAACAACTACGAAAGCATTTCCCGCAGTCAAATCCCCGAACTCGCAGCATTAGACATCGAATTACTAACTCGCTGCGTCTTGATGGCGCAAACCTCCAGACTAGAAGCAGCTAAAACCTTTCGAGACGCTTTAGAATGAATTGTATTCTCCTCGTTCCTTGGTTTTACCAAGGGACGTAAAAGCGAAGCTCTACCTCAATTCAACTTAAAAAATATTATCTAAATCAGAAGAAAAACTATTTTATGCCTCGTAGCACTGAACCAACATCCGGCTTGAGGAGTTGGCAGTATGAGAGAATGCGATCGCGTCTTGCCAGAACGCCAAAAGTGTAGTACATAAATACTTGTCGGGAAATTAAAAAAGCGGCAGAAGGTCAAGCCATCTCCACCGCCAACTCCCGTATCGCCGTGCTACCTTGATTGAGAGGGTTTTAGGACTGATTGGGTAATTGTAAATGTTCAAAGATTTTCTGCACAAACTCTTGGTGATCGACGACGGGCTTAGAAATATAACCATCAGCCCCACTCTGCTTGAGAAAATTCTCGCGATCGCCTTCCATCGCATGAGCCGTGACTAAAATAATCGGTAACTTCTCCGTATCCGGGTTAGATTTGAGCATTTGGGTAATTCTAATGCCATCCACCGACTTACCTTGATAAACACTGTGAGCCAGGGAAACATCCATCAAAATAATGTCAATATCTCCAGATTGAGCCATTTGCATGACTTCTTCGACATCTTCAGTGCCTTTGACGTTCAAGCCCCCCCGCTTGGTCAAAATTTTAGAAAAGACACGAAGATTAATAGGATCGTCTTCTACAATTAGAACGGTTTTCATAAGGTTTATTCAAAAAAAATGGACAAACAGGCGAGTGCAGATCGCAACTAAGAATCGTTAACGGGTAGCTTTGCTAATATTGCCACTACAATAACAATCCGTCATCTTCACTAAGGCAGTAAAACACATTAAAACATTTGGGACAAAAAACTCATGGCCAAACAGCTTAATCTGTTAAAGACCGGACAAGTCATTCCGACAGCGCTCCATTCAGAAATGAAACGGTCTTACCTTGAATATGCCATGAGTACCATTGTTGGGAGAGCCTTACCCGACGTGCGAGACGGGCTAAAACCCGTTCACCGACGTATTTTATACGCGATGCACGAACTAGGTTTAACCCCAGACCGACCCTTTCGCAAATGCGCTCGCGTCGTGGGGGATGTTTTGGGGAAATATCATCCCCACGGCGATCAATCGGTGTACGATGCCTTGGTACGCATGGTACAGGACTTCTCCAGCCGTTATCCCCTACTCGATGGTCATGGCAACTTTGGCTCAGTGGATAACGATCCAGCCGCAGCCATGCGTTATACCGAAACCCGTTTAGCTCCGGTAGCTCAACAAGCCATGCTTTCCGAAATTGGCGAAGCTACAGTGGATTTTTCCAGTAACTTTGACAATTCTCAGCAAGAGCCTGTCGTTTTACCCGCGCAGCTACCTTTATTATTACTCAACGGCTGTTCGGGGATTGCGGTAGGAATGGCCACGAATGTTCCCCCGCACAATTTAGGCGAGTTAGTGGATGGTTTAATTGCTTTGATTGACCGTCCCAGCCTGACGGATGAGCAGTTGTTTCAATTAATTCCGGGGCCGGATTTCCCGACGGGGGGAGAAATTATCGATACCGCAGGGATTGAGGAGGCTTATCGTACTGGCCGCGGGATTATCCCAATGCGGGGAGTCGCTAGGATTGAAAAAGTCCGTCTGGGTAAGCGACGGAGAGAGAAAGGCATTATTACGATTACTGAGTTTCCTTTTCAGGTTAATAAGGCGGGTTGGATTGAAAAAGTCGCTCATTTGGTCAATCAAAGCAAACTGGAGGGAATTGCTGATATTCGGGATGAGAGCGATCGCGACGGCATTCGCGTTGTTGTGGAAACCAAGCGGGATGCAAACCCCCAGGAGGTGCTGCGACAGCTTTACAAACAAACCCATTTACAAAGCAATTTCGGGGCAATTTTACTAACGTTAGTTGATAATAAGCCTTGTCAGTTGAGTTTGCGCGAAATTCTCGAACAATTCTTACATTTCCGCGAAGAAACTCTGACTCGCCAGTACAACTACGAACTCAATCAAGCCCAACGTCGCTTGCAATTAGTCGAAGGATTGCTGGTGGCCTTAGAAAACCTCGACACCACCATCGACATTCTACGTCATGCCCCCGACGGCAGTACCGCGAAAGTCTCGTTGCAAGAACAGCTTAATATTAGCGAAGCTCAGGCTGATTCCATTTTAGCCATGCCTATGCGTCGTCTGACGGGCTTAGAACGGCAAAAACTGGAAAGCGAGCGGCAGGAGTTACGCCAACGAATTGAGCAGTTAGAGTTATTATTAGGCGATCGCCACGAGTTGATGAAGTCCCTGAAAAAAGACTTACGCGCTTTAAAACGGAAATTCAACGATACGCGACGCACTCGCATTATCACCCTCGAACCCGAACCCGAAGTTCCCCAAAAAGCGAGTCCGGCTCAGAAAAAAGCCGTTAAAGAAGCTCAAAAAGTCGCAGATACCCTGTTTAAAGTGCCGGATGATGCGGTTATCGAAATTAAGCACAATGGCACGATTTGCTGGCATTCACCTCCTCCTGAAAACACGACAACTCGTCGAGTAGACGAAACCACGGTATTTCTCGAACCCGTTAAGCAACGAGAATCCCTGATTGTGGTGACTGACAGTGGCAAAGCTTACCCCCTCGCGATCGCAGATATTCCCTCCGCAGGCAGTCAGGATACACCCATTGTTAATTTGTTACCCGCAAGCGTTCAAAATAAGCGAGAAAGCGCCTTATTTTACTTTTTCCCCCCGAAAAACCTCAACGAGACTTACTTGGTCTTGCTGACCGCACAGGGGCGGCTGAAGCGCCTCGCTTGTACCGAACTCGCGGACATGACCAATCGCGGGGCAATGTTGATCAAGCTCAAAGAAGACGACACTTTGCGATCGCTCGTTTTCGCTGAAGAAGGGATGAATGTGGCGATCGCGACTTCAGGGGGGCGAATTCTGCGGTATGCCCTCGATGACGTACAATCTCCCGTGATGGGGCGATCGGCTCAAGGCAGTCAAGCAACCCGCTTGCGACGCACAGAAGTCGCCGTGGGCTGCGTCACCTTTAAAAAAGATGTAGATTTAATTGTCGCTACCGCTCAAGGCTACGCCAAGCGCCTGCCAACCAGCGTCATTCGTCAAGCCAATCGCGGCGATATTGGCACTCAGGCATTGCAATTTGCCAGTAAAATGGATAAACTCGCCCAAATCATCATTTCTCCGCCCGAAAGCGAGCAAGTTGATGTCGTTTTGAGTAGCGATCGCCTCCTGCACGTTCCCGTTAAAGGGATTAAACTTTGGGGTAAAGACGGCACGGGCGATCCCTTGCCTAATCTCAAAGACGGGGAAGAAGTAGTCGAACTGATTGCCGTCTGAACTCAGAATTCTTGCCAGCAAATGCTATGATTGTAAATTGTGTCGAATTGAGACAAGTTCATGCCGAAGCTAAAAACCCGTAAAGCTGCCGCGAAGCGATTTCGCCTGACGGGATCGGGCAAAATCCGCCGTCGCAAAGCTTACAAAAATCACTTACTGCACCACAAAAGCGCCGAACAAAAGCGCCGCCGTTTGTCGAACTTAAGCTTAGTCAGCGAGCAAGACGAAGATAACGTGCGTTTGATGCTGCCTTACATGAAATAAGGCTAAAATCGCGCCGGAAATTGAATTTATGAGTAAAGCGTAAACAAACAATATGGCTAGAGTCAAACGGGGTAACGTCGCCCGCAAACGGCGTAAAAAAGTCCTCAAACTCGCGAAAGGTTTTAGAGGTTCTCATTCCAAATTGTTCCGCACCGCCAACCAACAGGTGATGAAAGCCCTGCGGAATGCTTATCGCGATCGCCGCAACCGCAAACGGGATTTTCGTCGTTTGTGGATTACTCGGATTAATGCTGCCGCGAGAGCCAATGGCATGAGTTACAGTCAACTCACAGGCAAACTCAAAAAAGCCGACATCCAACTCAATCGCAAAATGTTGGCTCAAATGGCGGTACTCGATCCCGAAGCGTTTAGCAAAGTGGTCGAAATTGCCGGCCAAGCGCAGTAAAATCGAGGGGGTGCAGCAATCAGTCTGTATCCCTTTTGTTTTTTAGGTTTAAATCCCCATGCGCTGGCTTGGTTATGCAATTCCTTTGAGCCTTGTTCCCCTGGTGATGGCAACGGCGGTAAGTGCTGCGTCTCTACCGGAAATCTTAGAACGAGGCAGGATTATTGTGGGAGTCAAAGATAATCTGCGCCCCTTGGGTTTTGTGGGGGAAAATCAAGAGTTACAGGGATTAGAGATTGATATGGCGCGTCAGTTAGCCCTGGAATGGTTTGGCGATCGCGACGCGGTAGAGTTTGTCCCCCTGGAAAATGTCGATCGCCTTGAAGCAGTGTTGCAAGGAGAGGTAGATTTTGCGATCGCCAATCTTGCCGAAACAGAAGCGCGATCGCGAGTGGTACATTTTAGCCGTCATTACTATTTATCCGGTATGGGGTTAATTAGTAAAAACCCGGATATCCGAGGCTTAGGGGATTTAGCTTACCGTAAAATTGCGGTACTCGAAAACTCCAGGGCGATCGCCGTCATTCGTTACGAAATACCCCACGGGCAACTTGTTGGTGTCGTCTCTTACCAAGAAGCGTATCAGAAACTCGAAACAGGAGAAATTGACGCTTTTGCAGGCGATCGCGCCGTCTTAGCCGGATGGTTGCAAGAATATCCTCAATATCGCCTGGTAGACAGTTTTTTGAGCGGAGAAGCCCTTTGTGTTGCCTTACCCAAAGGCTTGCAATACAGTGGTTTACACTTGATGATGAACGAAAGTATTTCCCGTTGGGTGCAATCGGGTTGGTTGCGCGATCGCCTAGAATACTGGGATTTACAATAATTCTTGTTAAACCACCATCGAGATATTACTATTTTCGATCGACAATAGAAACCGAAATTTTAACGCTGAAACCCATTTAACAAATGACAGACGAACAACTCCCTCTTATTTATTTATCTATTTTGCTCGTATTACTCGCGATCGCGGGTTTCCTCGTTTTTTCACAAGTTTTCAAGGTTCGGAAAACCGAAGGCAAAATCTCGAAACTGCAAAACAAACTGAAAAAAGAAAAAGGAACGGCTTTAGATTATTACGAATTAGCCAGTCTTTACTTAGATAAAAAACTCTACACCCAAGCCGCTAAATTATTCCAAAAAGCTCTAAAATCTGGCAACATTGAAGCCGAAAACAAAGCCCTTATTCACAACGGTTTGGGTTACTCTTACTTTGCCAACGAACAATACGATGTTGCCATTCGCCAATACAAAGAAGCCCTAGATTACAATCCCGAATACATCATCGCCTTAAATAATCTAGCATTTGCTTACGAACGCAAAAAGTTACTCCCAGCCGCCATTGAAACCTACGAAAGAACGCTGAAATGCGACCCCAACAATGCTACAGCTAAACGTCGCGTCGAAGCCCTCCGCAAACGCTTTGTCAGTTCGAGTTAACAATCTGAATAAATCGAGGAAGTCGAATCAGACTTAATGGCAAAAAAACAATATTTTGGTTTCAAGTCGTCAATCATTTAGCCGAAATTGACTGTCAGGGTCGCTACAATTAAGAAAATAGTTTCTACTGGGTTAGAGCTTGGCTTGTTCAGATTGTATCCCCAGAATCGAGTTCCCGACACCTTATTGAAGCGCCCTGAATTTATGAACAATCGCTTTTTCGATTCCCAATCTTTAGGAAGTCAGCCTCACGCCCCAGCCCCAGTTCTTGAAAAGCTGACGGCTAGTATTCCTGGCGTAGTTTATCAGCTTTTGCTGCATCCTGACGGGTCGATCGCGTTTCCCTACATGAGTCAGGGCTGTCGGCAATTTTACGAACTCGACCCAAAAGCCGTAGAAGCCGATGGGACTTTGTTGTTGAACTTGATTCATCCTGAAGACTTGCCCAGCTTACAGCGATCGCTCCAACGTTCAGCCCTAACCTTAACACCTTGGGAATGGGAAGGGCGAATCGTGTTGCCCTCCGGAAAAATTCGCTGGCTGCACAGCACATCGCAACCAGAACGATTACCCAATGGGGACATTATTTGGAATGGTTTGTTGATGGATGTGAGCGATCGCAAACTTGCCGAAATTAAGCTACGAGAACAGGAAGAACAGCTTTTTTCCTTCATTAAATACGCCCCAGCCGCCGTGGCTATGTTTGACCGGGAAATGCGTTACCTTGCTGCCAGCGAACGTTGGCTAAAGGATTACGGCTTGCAGCAAAATATTATTGGTATATCCCATTACGAGATTTTTCCAACCATCCCCGACAGTTGGCGCGAAATTCACCAACGGTGCATCCAAGGGGCAGTGGAGAAATGCGAAGAAGACCGTTTTGAACGGGAAAATGGCTTAATTACTTGGTTGAAGTGGGAAGTGCGACCTTGGTACGACCGCAACGGTGACATTGGCGGTATTATGATGTTGACCGAGAATATCACGGCTCGCAAAGAAGCGGAATTTGCCCATAAACGTAGCGAAAGAAGACTTCAGAGCATTTTTAACCAAACTTTCCAATTTATCAGCTTATTAGCGCCAGACGGGACGGTACTGGAAGCTAATAACCCCACCATCGACCTCAAAATCGGCGATCGCGATCGACTCCTCAAACATTCCCTCGTGGATGCCCCTTGGTGGCAAATTTCACCCCAAACTCAAGCCCAAATTGCCCAAGCCATTACCCAAGCCAGTCAAGGTAAGCTACTGCGTTACGAAGTTGATGTGTTGGGAGATCGCGACCAAGTTTTAACTCTGGATTTTTCCCTCAAGCCGATTTTGAACGACGAGCAAGCTGTGGAATTTATTATTGCAGAAGGTCACGATATTAGCGATCGCAAGCGCATTGAACTCGAACTCCAAGACTCCCATCGACAAACCACCAACATTCTCGAAAGCATCACCGACGGCTTTATCACCATGAATCGGGATTGGATTATCACCTACGTCAATCCCCAAGGCGCTAAAATGCTGCAACACACCCCCGAAGACCTTTTAGGCAGAAATCATTGGGATGTCTTTCCCGAAGCCGTGGGAACTCACTTTGACCGGGTGTATCGTCAAGCAATGGACGATAACCAACGCAGCCAACTCGAAGAATATTATCCCCCCCTGGAAATATGGACAGAAATACGAGTTTATCCCACCGCTACCGGGATTGCCATTTTTTTCCAAAATATCACGGCTCGCAAACAAGCCGAAGCCGAATTAAAAGCCTTCAACACCGAACTCGAAAGTCGCGTCAAAGCCCGTACTGCTGACCTCAAAAAAGCCAACCAAGCCCTGCAAACCGAAATTCGCGATCGCATCGAAGCCCAACAAGCCCAAGCCCGTTTGACAGCAATTATTCAAGCAACGTCCGATTTTGTGGGAATCACCGACTCTCAAGGTTTTGGGTTATTTCTCAACAAAGCCGGACGTAAAATGGTCGGAATTCACCAACAAGATATTGAGAACGGCATTCATTTTAATGAATTTTATCCCTCTGACATTATTGATGACATTATCGTGCCAGCGATAGAAGTTGCGACCACAAAAGGTCTTTGGAGTGGTGAAGCCCTATTTATTAATAGTCAAGGGGAAGAAATTCCGGTTTCTCAGGTACTCATTGCTCACAAATCCGACGATGGCGAAGTGGAATTCTTTTCCACTATTGTACGGGATATACGCGATCGCAAAGCCATCGAAACCGAACTGCGCGACCAAGCTCAATACCTCCAAAACACCCTCGATAAACTTACCCGTACTCAAACCCAACTCGTTCAAAGCGAAAAAATGTCAAGTTTGGGTCAACTTGTTGCGGGTGTTGCTCACGAAATTAATAATCCCGTTAACTTTATTTATGGCAACTTAGTCCACGTTCAAGAATATACAGAAGACTTCCTCGAAATCCTCAATGCTTATCAAGAATATCACCCAGAAGTTCATCCCGAACTCGAAGAACTTATTGAAGAAAAAGACTTAGAATTTCTCATCGAAGACTTGCCCAAAATGCTGCGTTCGATGTATGTTGGCGCAGAGCGAATCCGCGAAATTGTCAAATCTCTACGATTATTCTCCCGCATTGATGAAATGGATGTTAAAGCCGTTAACATTCACGAAGGCATCGATAGTACCCTGATGATTTTGCATAATCGTATCAAAGCTAAATCCGATTCTCCTGCCATTGAAATCATTAAAAAATATGGCGATTTACCGATGGTTGAATGTTACCCAGGACAACTCAATCAAGTCTTTATGAATATTATTAGTAACGCTATTGATGCCCTCGAAGATTGTTTGCAAGAACTCCCCCTTGCCGAACGCCAACAAGCCCGTTATTTTGTTAGCATTCATACTCAAAAAATCAGCGATCGACAGATATTAATCACAATCGAAGACAATGGTAAAGGCATTCCCTTAGAAGCCCAAAAACGCTTATTTGACCCCTTTTATACCACTAAACCCGTAGGGAAAGGAACGGGATTAGGATTAGCAATTTCTCAACAAATTATTGAAGAAAAACACCACGGGGATTTAACTTGTATTTCTGCCCCCGGAGAAGGCACAAAATTTGCCATTACCCTTCCCCTCAAACAACCGGGAAAAGGCAGTTAGCAATAAGGTTTGTAGTTAGCCCTTCAAAGCTTACCAAAACTTATAATTGACAAAAATATTTTAGCAATCAGCCTGATAACAATAAGGACAACTTACTCCCATTTTATACTGAGGAGAAGCCTTATCTGCTTCTGAAATAGGATGACCGCAGGCAACACACATTTCATAACTACCCGGCTGTAAACCCGATTTCACCGCTACTCGTTCGTCAAAAACAAAACATTCTCCCTCCCACAAACTTTCCTCTGGAGGAATTGCCTCTAAATAATGTAGAATTCCCCCTTTGAGGTGATAAACCTGCTCAAAACCCTGCTGTAGTAAGTAAGAACTCGCTTTTTCGCAGCGAATCCCTCCCGTACAAAACATGGCGACTTTTTGATGTCGAGCGGGATGTAAGTTTTGGCGAGCATAATCGGGAAATTGCCGAAAAGAATGGGTATGAGGGTTAGTTGCTCCGCGAAATGTGCCAATATCGACTTCATACTCGTTGCGAGTGTCGATTACGACAACTTCCGGGTCAGAAATCAACTCATTCCACTGCTGCGGTGTGACATAAGTCCCGACTTGCTGGTTGGGGTTGACTTCAGGAACACCCAAGGTGACAATTTCGCGTTTGAGCTTCACTTTGAGCCGTTCAAAGGGAGATTGGGGTGTAGTAGACTTTCGTACCTCTAAGTCAGCAAAACCCTCGTTAGCACGCAAATACGCGATCGCTGCGTCTATGTTAGCTGCTTCCCCTGCCAGTGTCCCATTAATGCCCTCAGCAGCCAATAAAATTGTACCTTTAAGATTTTGCTCTTGACAAAATGCCAACAAGGGCGATCGCATTGCTTGATAATTTGGGAAAGAGACAAATTTATAAAAAGTCGCGACAACAGTCATTTCAGTTATCAGCCTCTAAGGGGCAGTAGGCATTGGTTTTTGGGCAATCGGCAATCGGGGGGAGTGGGTATTTATGCCCCTCCAAAGATGTCAGAAACTTTGGCTCTTTGGGGTTACTCTAGAATAGGCTCAAAGTTTGAGGTTTAAGCCTGGTTTTTGAGCCAAGAGTCGAAAAAAATCAATAAGCTAAACAGTAGAACGGACAAGAGTTTAGGGAATTAAGTTAGACCCCAGTCAAAAATATTTGGGCTACCCCCTATACAAATTTAGCGTAAACGGTATAATAGCAAAGGCGGGTTGAGAAAACATCTCTTTCCCATCCTCGCAACTTGGGGGTATAGCTCAGTTGGTAGAGCGCCTGCTTTGCAAGCAGGATGTCAGCGGTTCGAATCCGCTTACCTCCATTTTTACATTTTTCCCCAAATGTTCTGTTTTCCTAAAGGTTAGGGCGATCGCGCACTACAGCCTAAACTAAATCACTCACAACGGGAACTTGAGTCGTGGAAACCATCGCGGCTAAAACTTGTTCCGGGGTGACGGGGAAGGGGAGGTGATGAATATCCGATTCTGGCTGACAAGCAAACGCTGCCGCTTGTCGCAATTCTGCCAAAGAGACTGCTGCTAAACCCAAATCTTCCAAGGTAGCAGGGAGGCCAATTTCTTGATAAAACTTGAGTAACTGCTGACGGGCGGTAAACGCCAGTTGATTGCCTTGCAACATTTCTTCGAGACGCAGTTGCACTAAAATGCCAAAAGCGACCTTTTCGCCGTGTAAGATGCCGTGAGTGGCGCTAATTTGGGTTAAACCGTTGTGGACGGCGTGAGCAGCGACGGTACGACATTGTGCGCCTCCTAAGCCCCCAATTACCCCCGCAAGGAGGACGGTAGCATCCACGACTTCGCGCCAGGTTTCGCTACCGGGATTTTGCAAAGCCGTGGCGGATTTTTGCAGCAAAAGATCGCGCAAAACTCTCGCTTGTTGAACGGCAGCGATAATAAGGGTATTGGTGGATGTACCGCTACTGACAGAGGCTTCATACCATTTTGCGATCGCGTCTCCAATCCCCGCAATTAGCATTCGCGATGGGGCAGTTTGCACCAAATCGTAATCTAAAATTAGCAAATCGGGACAGCGATCGAGAGCGACATCGTAACGAAATTCGCCCCCCTCCGTATATACATTAGAAAGGGCTGTCCAAGCCGCGCAAGTCGCTCCAGAGGTAGGAATCGTGACGATGGGGAGTCCGCAGCGATAAGCGAGTAATTTCGCCAAATCCAGGGCTTTTCCCCCCCCTGCCCCGATAATAACTTCTGCTTGAAAATCCGCGATCGCGTCTTGCAAACGCTGTATCGAAGTTTCGCAACAATCCGGCTGAAATTTACCTGTAGTAAATTCTAAATCCTGCTGCTGGCAAACAGTTTGCAATTGGGCATCTAGAGCATTTAAACTGCGATCGCCCCCAATAACAAATAAACGTTTCCCCAATCTCGCGATCGCACTACCCGACTGAATTACAGCGTTTGTACCGCGGACTACCTGACTGGGAGAAATTAACAAGTTGGTCAAAGAAGATTGAGTTATAACTTGTTGAGCGTTTGGCATTTGTTACTTAGTTATTTGTTATTGGTTGTTGGTTGTTGGTTATTAGTTATTGGTTATTGGTTATTGGTTGTTGGGCTTCGCCGGACACAGCCTACATATACATAACAGTTGTTATGAAAACCAACTCCTCCCACTCTCTCACTGATGACTCTCCAGAAACTTAAATTTACTTTTTTAGGCTGAAACCTTTATGTATTCTAGCGTTGAGCCACTTTGAAAGTCCGCCCTAAGAGCCAAAGTTTCTGACCTCCTTTCTGGGGCAAAATTTCCACTCCCCCCCCAATCCCTACTGCCCAATCCCTACTGCCCCTTAGATGCTGATGACTGTTGACTGTTGACTGAAAAAGCTGCCCAAAACCTCATCAATCGCTAATCACAACTGGTTTAGGATTCTCAACCACCTCAGAAGCATCGGGTAATAAAGCAAAATTTTCAGTAAACAAAGTCACCGGAATATCTGCATCGGGAGGGGTGTCGAGCGATCGCCTTAATTCCCCCAAGTATAAAGGCCGCGAGACTCCCGGTTCAGGGTGCAGCACAGTGCGAGCGCGAATGCTAAACTGATTATCGCGATCGCCTAAGCGACTATAAGGCTTAATATCAGCAGCAATTTGACGAATCGTGGCTTCGACCTGAGACTCCGTAACATCTGGTGGCACAGCAATTACCACTTTGTCAGCAGCATTATCGTACACCAAACTATAGCGTATAGCCCCCGGAATCACACTACGAGTAAATAAACCCAAACTGAGGGCAAAAAAGCTGGCAGTTACCACAGCCGCAAAGCTAGTTGCACCCACCAAGCGAAAGCGAATCCCCCATTTCACGATAAAAGCAATAATGGTTACAACCAAGAAGATAATTGTCGCAATTCCCGACCATTTAACGTAAAACAGAAGATCGGTTGGGATGGGTAAATCAGAAATCCAATCCATATTTTGTTATTGGTTGTTAGTTAGTAGTAAGGGCTTCAGCCCTTTCTTGGTTATTAATGTCTTGCCGATTGCCAACTGCCCCTTAATCGTTAGCCAAAACCGGGCAAAAAGCTACGCTTAAGTGTATCCATTGCCTTCTCAGTGATATCGGTATAGCGAGTTTGGCCGCAAAGAATTTCGCTCATAATTTGGGCTGCGGTAGGGCGCTTAACCCCGACTTTGTAAGCGACTCCGGGTAACTTGAAGAATAAGCCAGAGAGTCGTTGCGCCCAGATGTATTCTTCGCCCCAAGCCTGTTGTACGATGCTACTGTATTCGGGTAGGGCGCTGCTATCTCCCGCGATCGCGTTGGCAATCGCTTCAGCCGCTTTGACTCCGGTATAGATAGCCGGACGGATGCCTTCCGCCAACAGGGGATCGGTAATCCCAGCAGCATCCCCTACCAATAAAGCGTTCTGGCTGTGTAGGGGGTTGTTCTGAGACCACAAACGCAAGGGATGTTCGTAGAATTGCCCCACACTCGGATCGAGGCCAACAGCTTGAGCATAGTTCGTAATTTGCTTTTGGACTTCTTGGGGCTTACCCTTGGGAGTCGCTAAAATTGCCGCACTAATTGAAGTGCGATCGCCATTAGGAAAACGCCAAATAAAGCCGTTTTTTAGCGATCCGAAGTCAAAATTGGCTGTGTTGGTAGATTGAGAAGCAGTCGGGAGGTCTAAAACCATGCCAATATAAGTGGGGCTAGTTTTCAAGCCCAACCAACTCGCACAATTCCCTGTAACTCCATCCGCAGCAATCAGATACTTGCCTTCAATAGGACCTTGGTTCGTGGTAACTTGCCAAGCCGAACCATTAAACTGAATCCCAGAGACAGTAGTTTGGTCTTGCAGGGTAGCCCCTTGAGCAGTAGCTCGATCCACCAAGAATTTATCGAAAACCTCTCGCTGCACCATCCACATCGGTTGAGTTGTCAAATTCACCGAAACCGGATCGCCTAACTTCCAAGTAAAACCAACGCGATCGACTTGGCCGGCGATCGCCGGGGCAAAGTCAAAATCAAACCATTTTTGCACAGCCGGAGAAATGCCACCGCCACAAGGCTTATACCGAGGAAATACAGCCTTTTCGAGCAAAATTACGCTGTGACCGCGTTTTGCTAGATGATACGCAGCACTACTTCCGGCAGGGCCAGCTCCGACAATAATGCAGTCAAATATGGGCATAATACTATAGGAAATTGGTGATTGAAATTGTTATACCGTGGTAATGTCTTTTTCTTTTTCCGCTAGGACTTTATCGATTTTGTCGGTATATTTATCGGTTAATTTTTGAATTTCATCTTGAAGATCGCGAGATTCATCCTTAGAAATATCGCTATTTTTTTCTTGTTTGCGGACATCCTCGATCCCGTCCCGGCGAATATTGCGAATTGACACTTTGCCTTCTTCGGCATATTTCCCCGCAAGCTTAACAAATTCCTGACGGCTTTCGGTGGTCAAAGGCTGAATATTCAAACGCACCACATTGCCATCGTTGTTGGGAGTCAAATTCACATCCGACATCGAAATCGCCTTTTCAATCGCACTCAAGCTGCCCTTATCATAGGGCTGAATCATCAAGGTACTGGCATCTGGAGTGCTGATATTCGCCAGAGATTTCAAAGGGGTATCTGCGCCATAATATTCCACCATGACCTTATCCAGTAGACTGGCATTGGCTCTGCCCGTCCGAATCGTGTTGAAAGCTCGTTGAGTGGCTTCAACGGCTTTTTGCATAGATTTTTCAACTTCAGTTAATTTCACAAGAACCTCCTACTATAGTGCCGATCGCTTCTCCTTGGACAGACCGTACAATATTGCCGTGTTGTCCGAGATTGAAGACTAAGATCGGGATATCATTTTCTTTACAAAGAGCGATCGCGGTGCCGTCCATAACTCGCAAATCTTGAGTCAAAACGTGGCCGTAAGTCAAACTTTGATAGCGTTTGGCGTTGGGGTTGACTTTGGGATCGGAATCATACACGCCATCGACTTTCGTAGCTTTGAAAATGACCTCAGCATCAATTTCAGCAGCCCGTAACGCGGCGGTGGTATCCGTGGTAAAAAAGGGATTGCCCGATCCTGCCCCAAAGATTACCACTCGTCCCTTTTCGAGATGGCGAATTGCCCGACGGCGAATATAAGGTTCGGCAATTTCCTGCATGGCGATCGCAGTTTGAACTCGTGTGGGTACGCCAATCTGCTCTAGAGCATCCTGCAAGGTAATGGCATTCATCACTGTTGCCATCATACCGACATAATCGGCAGTTGCTCTATCCATTCCGGCAGATGCCGCTTTGACTCCCCGAAAAATATTGCCACCGCCCACGACAATGGCCATTTGGACGCTAAGTTTGACGACTTCCGCTATTTCTTGAGCAATATTCGCGACGATTGCGGGGTCAATGCCATAGCCGAGATCGCCCATGAGTGCTTCGCCGCTCAGTTTCAATAAAACCCGTTTATATGCCATTGAATTGACTGCAATATCTTAATAATTTTTGCGGTTGTGAGGGTTGGTTTCCCAACTCAGTATACGATACACGATCTCCTCAGCGTAAACTGGGGCGCGATCGTCTCAAAGAAATTTCCGCGATTGTCTCCCGTTATGCCCTGCTCGTTGGGGTTCAACCTGGAGTCGCGATCGCGCCAGTTATAGCAGTAAGCGCCACAGTTAGGACGTTTTTACTATTAGCCCTCTCCCACAAGAGAAAAGCTTGTTTGCTAAGAATAGATGCGGTGTCTTAACTACTTGGCGGTTAATGTAACCCCACTGCTCTTTTCCTTAACATTCAGAGCGGGTAAATTCTTGATTTTAAATACTTAAGTCGTACTTTCTTCAATACAGGCTCGAATTTAGCTTCTCGATAAAATTCAAAACATAATAGTTTTACAAAACCGATTTCTGGTAGTTTTTTATTGCCATAAAAAAAGTGTTGTCAACAAAACCAGCTTTTTTGGAGTAAAAAACAACTTGTTAATTCGCTAAAATAAAAGATATCATTAAACTTTAAAACAGCAATAATTGAGCCTTTTTGACTCGTTCCCTATTCTTGTGAGTTTATAAAAGTATGACCGATTTTTCGTCATTGACAACCCCAAACAATATTTTAATTGTCGATGATAGCTCTATCAATGTGGGTATCTTGACGCATATTCTAGAAAAACAGGGTTATCAAATTAAAATTGCGATTAGTGGCTTATTAGCCCTTCAAGAAGTACGCACTTGCCCTCCGGATTTAATCTTGCTCGATATTATTTTGCCAGATATGAATGGTTATGCCGTGTGCAAGATGCTCAAAGCCGACCCCAAAATTCAAGATATTCCGATCATTTTTATGAGCGCCCTTGAAGAAGTCCCCGACAAGGTGAAAGCGTTTGAAATGGGGGCGGTAGACTACATGACCAAACCCTTTGAACCCGTAGAAATGCTTGCCCGTATCGAAACTCATTTGCGTTTGCGATCGCTCCAGGTGAAATTGCAAACCCAAAATCACCGACTGCAAAAAGAAATTTGCGAACGTGCTGCTGCTGAAACTGCCCTCAAACGAGCGAACCACAAACTCAAACGCCTTGCTAATCTCGATGGCTTGACTCAAGTGGCTAATCGTCGTTTATTCGACGGGGCGATCGCCAAAGAATGGCAGCGTTTGCAGCGAGAACAATTGCCTTTAGCTTTGCTACTGATCGATGTAGATTATTTCAAATCTTACAACGACCATTACGGTCATTTAGCCGGAGATGATTGTTTGCGGCAAATTGCACGAGCGATCGCCCAATCGGCCAAACGTCCGGCAGATTTAGTCGCTCGTTATGGCGGGGAAGAATTTGCCATTATTTTACCCAATACCAAAGCGGAAGGGGCGATTAATGTAGCGCAACGCCTCTTAGAAGATGTCGAGGGCTTAAACATTCCTCATGTTCGTTCTACCGCCAGCGATCGCGTCACCATCAGTATAGGGGTAAGTATTACAATTCCCACCCAAGACCAAAGCCCCGAAGACTTGATTGCTTCTGCCGATCGCGCCTTGTATCAAGCCAAACAACAAGGGCGCAATCGCGTTATCGCCGATTGCCTGCGGCCAGCCCAACTCACCCAAATAGCGACTTAGTTAATAAGCGATCGCCAATCCATCCGACCGAGGATCGGAACCCGCTATAAAAACATCATCCTGGCGTAAAATCATCTGACCGCGACCAAACTGACCAATTTCTCCCGTTAAACCGATGTTGTGACCGCGTTGGCTCAATGCCGCCCTAATTTCCGGTGAAATCATTGGCTCAACCAAAACGCGATCGCCCCGCAAAAAACGCCATCGGGGAGCATCCAACGCCGCTTGGGGATTCATCCCGTAATCAGCTAAATTGACCGCCATTTGCACATGACCTTGGGGCTGCATCTGTCCCCCCATCACCCCGAAAGGGCCGATAGGATGGGAGTCTCGCGTCAAAAAACCGGGAATAATCGTGTGAAACGGTCGCTTACCCGGTGCAAATTGATTGGGATGGTTTGCCGTCAACGTAAACCCCGAACCGCGATTGTGCAAAGCAATTCCGGTTTCGGGGATTAAAATACCACTGCCAAAACCTTCAAAATTTGACTGAATCAAAGACACCATCAAATCGCCCGCCGTCGCACAGAGATACACCGTATCGCTGTCGGGAAAGCCTGGATCGGCACTGGCAAGGGCTTGGTCTTGGATGAGTTGCTGGCGCTGTGCTGCATAGGTTTTGGACAGCAATTGCCCTGGCTTGAGTGCCATAAAGTCCGGATCGCCCACATACTGATTCACGTCCGCAAAAGCCAACTTCATCGCTTCGATTTGTCGATGATAGGTTTCGACCGACTCGCGGGGATGTTCGGCTAGATCGTATTGTTCGAGGATATTTAACGCCATCAACGCCGCAATGCCTTGGGTATTAGGGGGAATTTCCCACACCGTCAAATCCCGGTAAGTTGTCGCAATTGGCTCGACCCATTGGGCTTGATGAGCGGCAAGATCGCCCACTGTGAGATACCCCCCCGTGTCGCTGGCAAAGGCTTCAATATCCCTCGCAATTTCCCCTTGATAAAAACTCTGTCCTCCGGTGACGGCGATTTTTTTCAGGGTTTTGGCATGATAAGGACTAGCCCAGACTTCCCCGGCTTTGGGAGCGCGATCGCCCTGGAAAAATACGTCCCGAAAGGCTTGAAATTCCGGCGCTCGCAGGGGTAAAAAGCGTTTTTCAGCATTTTGCCACAATTGGGCGGTAACGGGGGATACAGGGAATCCTTCGGTGGCGTAGCGAATAGCTGGAGCGAATAAATGCTCAAAAGGCAAATCTCCCCAGCGTTCCCACAAATTTACCCAAGCCGACACTGCCCCCGGTACAGTGACGGGCAGCCAGCCTAATTCCGGGACTTGGGATAAACCGCTAAAGTTATTGAGATTCAAAGCTTGGGGACTCTTGCCCGAACCGTTGAGACCGTGGAGTTTGCCATCCCACACCAAAGCAAAGGCATCCGATCCTAAACCATTGGAAGTCGGTTCAACCACCGTGAGGGCGATCGCCATTGCTAAAATCGCATCAACCGCATTGCCCCCTGCAAGTAACATTTCCATCCCCGCGATCGCCGCGAGGGGTTGACTTGTGGCCACAGCCCCCCGCTTACCGCAAATAACGCGCCGTTGCGAGGGATAGGGATAGTTTTGCAGAAAGTTATTCGGCATGGCAGGAAACCGTTTTCCAGTTATTAGCGATTAAGGGGCAGTAGTTTTGGGCAGTCGGCAGTCGGCAATCGGCAGTCGGGGGGAGTAGGATTTTGCCCCTCCAAAGATGTCAGAAACTTTGGCTGTTATTGGTTGTCCGTCACAATTCCAATTTCTTCCCCCTCTCCCCCCTCTCCAAAACTGATGACTGATGACTGATGACTGATAACTGAAAATCCCCCTCTCCCCTAATCGCTGATAACTGTTAAAATCACTGCACCATAGGAGGCAGAATTTGCCGTACTCTCAAACCCGGTAAAGTGGTTTTTTGAGGAACTTGGACGGGTTCGATAGGGGGGAGTTGAGCCAGTTTTTGAGGGGAAGTCAACAACACCCCCAAAACGCTCAGGGGAACTTGCAGAAATAAGTTACCGAATAAGAACGAGAATGCGGCAATGAGTAAGCCCAACCAATGCTGCTGCAATACCAATGCGGCGGGTACGGCTAAGGGGGTAAAGCGATAGATCTGCCATAATAACGCCAGCATAATGATGGCAGACGCGATCGCCAATAGTCGCGTTTTCGACGATTGAAACGCGGTCAAAATCTGTCGTTGCTGTTCGGTGAGTTGGTCGGGCGCGATCGCCACAAACAGTAAACTAAAAATATTAAACGGTTTTGTCCACTGCATCCACAACCACGGCACTACACCGATAATTGCGACCAAAATGTACTCTACACTAAACGGCAGAAAGGGCGATCCGGCAGCTAAACCGAGCCAGACTCCCTCCAAGCAGAACGGCAGCATCGCAATTCCTGCCAAATGAATCCATAAATAAGGCTCAGAACGAAAAGACATTGGTTTTTATAGGGTAAAGTTCTATTTTGGTGATTTACTGGTTTTTTGTTGTTTGTTGTTAGTTATTGGTTGTTGGTTTTTAATTTCTAGACGAACCACCCAATAACCCGTAACAAAAAACCCGTTAGGTATCAGGACAAGGCAATCTTGGAGAACGACAATAACAAAAAAGGATTGACCCTCAAGCCAATCCTTTTGAAGTCAAGTCTTAAGTAGACAGAGTACGACGCTGGAGAACCATTTGATAGGCTTCAATAATGTCGCCTTCTTGCCAATCGTTAAACTTCGATGTGCCAATACCGCACTCAAAGCCAGCTTTAACTTCGCGTACATCTTCTTTAAAGCGTTTGAGGGAATCGAGCGTACCTTGATAGAGGGTTTCTTCGCCGCGTTTCACCCGGACAAAGCGGTTGCGAACTACTTTGCCCGATTGGACGTAACAACCTGCTACAGACCCCTTGCTGACTGCAATCACGGCACGGACTTCGGCTGTACCGAGGGCTTCTTCCACTTCTTCGGGTTCGAGTAACCCTTCCATGGCCGCTTGGATATCGTCGAGGAGGTTGTAGATAATGTTGTATTCGCGAATATCTACCCCTTCTTGGTCGGCGGCGGCTTGAGAGCCACTGGCGAGGGCGGTGTTGAAGCCGACAACAACCGCACCACTAGCGGCAGCGAGATTGACATCAGCTTCGGTAACTTCCCCAGGGGCGCTGGATAAGACGCGAATTTGGACTTCTTTTTGAGGCAGTTGCTTCAAGGCAGCGAGGATGGCTTCGAGAGAACCCTGTACGTCGGCCTTAATAACCAGGTTGAGTTCTTTGAGTTCTCCTTCTTGGGCTTGGGCTGATAAGCTGCTCAAGCTGACGCGACGAGAGGATACAGCCCGTTGCAGGCGGCTTTGGCGCTGTTCGGCAGCCCGTTGGTCGGCGATCGCGCGGGCTTCTTTTTCGTTGGCATAGACATCAAACTCATCCCCAGCATTGGGAACATCGTTCAAGCCTAGAACCTCGGCAGCAAAGGAGGGGGTTGCCACTTCAACGCGATTGCCGCGATCGTCAATCATGGCGCGAATTTTCCCGAAGCTCGAACCTGCAACTAAGATATCGCCGACGTTCAGCGTGCCGTTTTGTACCAACAGGGAAGCCACAGGACCGCGAGCTTTGTCGAGGTGGGCTTCGATCACCGTTCCGCGAGCGGTGCGGTTGGGGTTGGCTTCGAGTTCTTCGACTTCGGCCACCAACAGGATCATTTCCAAGAGTTGGTCGAGGTTTTCTCCTTGAATCGCACTCACTGGCACCATAATAGTTTCGCCGCCCCATTCTTCAGGAACTAACCCTTGTTCGGTGAGTTCTTGCTTAATGCGATCGGGTTCGGCTTCGGGCTTATCAATTTTGTTGATGGCGACAATTAAGGGAACCCCAGCAGCGCGGGCGTGACTGATGGCTTCTTTGGTTTGCGGTTGTACGCCGTCATCCGCCGCCACGACCAGGATAGCAATGTCAGTGACTCGCGTTCCCCGGGCCCGCATGGCGGTAAAGGCTTCGTGACCGGGAGTATCGAGAAAGACCACCTGCTCGGTTCTGTCTTCGTGTTCCACATCGACGTGATACGCCCCGATGTGCTGGGTAATGCCGCCAGCTTCTCCTTGAGCGACTTTGGTTTTACGGATCGAGTCGAGGAGGGTGGTTTTACCGTGATCGACGTGACCCATGATTGTGACCACAGGAGGACGACGCTGCAAGCTTTCCAGGTCGCCTTCTTCGAGCATCTCGGTGGTTTTAGCCGCCGCCGATTTTAGCTCTGGGGTTTCGACCCTGACACCGAGGTCTTCGGCAATCAGTTGGGCAGTACCGCGATCGATGGTTTGGGTGATGTTGACCGCAATGCCTTTAAAGAATAGCTTTCTGATAATCTCGGTTTCGGCGATGTTGAGCAGACTGGCTAGTTCTTGTACGGTTAGGTTATCTGGCAGTTCGATGCTTTCGGGAAGTGCGCTTTCTTCGACTTCTTTTTCCCGACGGCGATCGCGACTGTCGTTACTGGATTTGGCGGCGGCGGGATCGACTTTGGTCGGTTTTTTCGTTTTGCTCGGTTTGCTCGGTTGACTGGGCCGCGTCATGGCCGAGGGTTTGGGCGGACGCGCAATGGATAAGCTGATGTTTTGAGCATTACCGCTATTGCTGTTGAGGCTTTCATCGAGTTCGTCGTCATCGTCCTCAACAATCAGTTGCGATCGCCGTTTTTTCGTGGATTTGCTGGTTTTAGTGGATTTGGCAGCTTTCCCACTTCTGATTTCGTCGTCTTCTTCTTCCCATTCGGGGGTATGTTTGGGGGCTTGTCGCAATGCCGCAGGACGCTTCAGTTTTTGCGGCCGCGAGGGGGGTTCGAGTAGGGTTGCTTCTTCGGTGTTATCGCTCTCGTCGATGGTGTCGTCGCTGCTGTCTACCTCTGAATCGGGTTTACTCGGTGGGGGATTCAGCTTGGGTTTAGATAAACGCGGCGCTTTTTCGATTTTAGGACTTTGGGGGCGATCGCCCTCATCTTGACTCCCTCGATCGACAGTCTTACCACTACTGGTTTTAATCTTTTTCTTGGGCTTTTTCAGCACGGGGGCTTCGCTCAGGGTGGGTTTCGACCCGGAACTCCCTGGCTGAGATGGACTCTTGCTGGCAGGCCGCGGCGGCGGCGTTAGCAATTCTGGAGTTGCTGTTTCTGAAAGAACCGGGGTTTCTTGGCCGGATTCGGCAAGGCTTTCGTCCTCGGTTTGAGCTTGGGGAGGCTTAGGAGCGTTCAAGGTCGGTACTTTGTCAGTAGCCACGGCTTCTGGAGCAGCAGGGGATTTCAGTTTGGGTTTGGCAGGAGGTTGAGGGGGAGGAGTCAGATTCGCAGCACTGGCTGACTCTGAGTTAGGTTGGCTTTGTCCGTTGCTGCTTTCTTGACCCGGACTGGATTTGAGAATTTCGCGGATTTGGGGTTTGCGCGGACCTTTGGGACGATTATTGTCCGGGTGCGAGCGGTTTGGGCGTTCTCTGGGGCCTTGGCGTTTGACGGTCGCCCGAATCCGTTCTACGGCTTCATCGGCGATCGTACTGCTATGGCTTTTGACCTCAATATTGAGTTCTTTACAAATTTCGAGGATGTCTTTATTTTCGCGATTCAATTCTTTTGAGAGTTCGTAAATTCGAGTTTTTCCGTTGTTCATCCAGGCTTGCCTCGTCTTGTTTGACCGTTTGCGTTTTTAGTTTAGGATTGGGTTTTTTGGGGGAAGTTTTGAGTTAGGGAAAATTAATTTAGGGGGTAAGGGGAATGGGTTAAGAAACAATTTTAGAGATTGAGATTTTAGGGGGGAGACAACATGCAAAGATTCGGAGGGTTTAAATACTACTATAAAACTTATAACTTTAGGGATTCGGTGTCAGGGGAAGGCAAGCGCGATCGCAACTGCTGGTAAATTGCGGGTGGTATTGTGGCTCTGAGCGATCGCCCTAGACGGTTTTTCTTCTGAGCTACCGCTAAACAACTGTCACAAGGACACAAATAAGCCGAACGCCCCATCCCCTGGTCTAATTGTACCTGTCGCGATGGATGGACTCGCACAATTCGCCAAAAGTCTTGTTTAGAAGCCAGACGACGACAACTGACGCAACGACGTAAATTGGGTTTCATAAGAAAGCGGGTCTAGGGCGCTACGCTTACGCTTCGAGTTCTTCGACGGGTTCGGGCAGGTCGAAGTCCTCCTCCGGCTCAAAATCCTCGGTTTCAGCCGCAGTTTGAGCTGCGAGTTCTTGTTGTTGGCGATATTTGGCGGTGTCTTTGATGTCAATTTTCCAGCCCGTTAAACGCGCTGCCAACCGTACATTTTGTCCTTCTTTACCAATCGCCAAACTTAATTGATTTTCAGGGACTAAGACCAAAGCTTGGCGGTCTTCGGGATTGACTAAAACGACTTCATCCACGGTGGCTGGACTCAAGGCATTGGCGATATAAGTTGCCGGGTCGGGTGACCAACGGATGGCATCAATTTTTTCGCCGCGCAACTCGTTAACGACGGCTTGAATCCGCGATCCCCGCGCTCCGATACAAGCCCCTACGGGGTCTACATCGCGCTCCAAGGTATCCACCGCTATTTTAGTGCGCGGGCCTACATGACGCGAAGGGGGGTTGGCTTCCCGGGCGACGGCCACAATTCGCACTACTTCGTCTTCGATTTCGGGGACTTCGTTGGCAAAGAGGTACACGACTAAGCCCGCAGCAGCCCGCGAAACGATGAGTTGCGGCCCGCGATTAGAACCGTCTCGTACTTTTTTCAAGTAAACCTTAAAGGTGGCATTAGCGCGGTAATTGTCGTTGGGGAGTTGTTCGCGTTTGGGCAACTCGGCTTCGACTTCGGGCTGGCCGACGGCGCTGGTAACGGCCATGATGGCAGATTGCCGCTCGAAACGTAAGACGCGAGCGGATAAAACTTCGGCTTCGAGGTCTTGGAATTCTTCTTGAATGATTTTGCGCTGCTGATCTCTGAGTTTTTGTAGCAAAACTTGTTTGGTTTGAATCGCGGCCATGCGGCCAAATTCTTTTTGGTCGGGGGTGACATCGAGTACCACAGAATCCCCGACTTGGGCTTCGGAGGTGACTTGTTGGACTTCTTGGAGGGCGATGTGGTGGTCGAGGTTATCGATTTCTTCGACGATCAGCTTTTTAGATAAAATCCGGAAGCCTTCGTCTTCGGTGTCGAGTTCGACTTCAAAGTTGTCGAAGTAATCTTCGCTGTATTGTTGGCGCGTATCAAGGCTTTGGGAGCGGCGATAGCGTTCGTAGCCTTTGAGGAGGGCTTCTCGTAAAGCCTCTTGCACGGCGGATTTGGGTAAGTTGTGAATGGAACTGATCTCGTCGATCATCTCGCGTAGACCAGGCAAACTAACCAGAGACATAATCTCTTTTACTCCTTTCTTTTAGGGATATGTTGCAATAATCGTCAAGGGGGTTGAACTTGCAGCTAGGGTTCAGCAATAACGCCGTTGGGAAGGGTTCGGTGGCACGGTGGTTATTGGGGATCGTCGAGTTGCACCTTGGCGATGCGATCGCGGGGAATGGCGATCGCTTTTCCTTTTTGATTTAAATACACTGATTCTTCGTCCCGTCCTTGTAAATTCCCACGCCATTCTTTTTTGCCGTTGTGCGGGGCATAGGTTTTTACCAGCACAGGAAAGCCTTTAAACGCTACGAATTCTCGTTCTGTCGCTAATTGCCGAGAAACCCCCGGACTCGAAATTTCCAGTACATACGCATCCGGTAAGAGGTTAGAGGCATCTAAGTCGGCTTCTAAGGCTCGGCTCATCTTCTCGCAGTCGTCTAAGCTGGTGTCTGTTTGGGGATTACGGACATCCACCCGCAACACGGGCGGTTTTTTGTTGGTTTGGAAAACGGCTCCAACCAACTCTAAACCGAGTTGTTCGGCAATGGGTGTGGCTAAATCGACGATTTGGGAAACTAAGGGATGAGTCATGAAATCAAACCAACAAAAAAAGCGGGATTAACCCACCTCTTTGAAGCAAAAGTGATGTTTCGTACCTTGGCGCGATCGCGAACAACACGCCGCGCAATATTCATTCTATCTTAACGTCGTCAGTAGTGGGCTTTTTCAGTTAACAGCTTCTAAGGGGCAGTAGGGATTGGGCAGTCGGTATTGGGGGGAGGAGGGGAAAGTAATTAGAATTGTGACGAACAACTCTAAAGATTGGCTTGACGGAGGGCGCGGGTTTGGTCGAGGATCGATTCCATATCTTCTTCGGAGAGTCTTTGGACGTAGTTGACCTTGACTTCTTCGATCAAAGCCGTGAGTAGATATTCGAGACGTTCTAGACTTTGTTGGGTTTGTAGTTCCGAGCCAAAAGATTGGCTGAGGTGTTCAAAGAGGGCTTCGAGGAGTTTGTCAAATTCTGGGTCTTCGCGAATCAAGGTTTGCAGAGCGGAGTAAACACCGCCGTATAATCCAGAGGTGAGTTGTTGGGTGAGTT
Organism: Jaaginema sp. PMC 1080.18; assembly: GCA_035968055.1. Taxonomy (GTDB): domain Bacteria; phylum Cyanobacteriota; class Cyanobacteriia; order Cyanobacteriales; family Spirulinaceae; genus Jaaginema. The sequence goes on from JAWQFT010000009.1 coordinate 50,240, forward strand.
GTTTTTTAAAGTTGTCCATACCGGGTAAGGCACGGACTCCCTGGTAAACGGGGGATTCCGCGATCGCCTTGTCAATGCTGTAAGTTAGTAAAGCTTCAACATCGGGGCGGATTTCTGGCATCACATCGTTGATGACAACATTTAATAATAATTTAGTAATTTCGGCGGTTTCATTGACATCGTTTAAGTCGATGTAAGGTTTGGCTGTAGCTTGGGAAAAAATATCGGCAAACTCGCCACGTTGAATCGATCCCTGGACTTGATTGAGAATATTAACCACGACGACTTCGGTGACATCTTCGGCAATACTCGCCACAAAACCCTGACTGGCTTGTTTTTGAATCGCTTTCATATCCAAAAGGCGGGATTGGTGCAAGCGAACCGTAACGGGAAGAATCCGCAACCAGCGCAAAATCGGGATAAACAGAAAAATATCGTACCAACGCCACAGCATGGCATCAATCCAGCTTACCCCCGTGCGACGACGACTGATAAACCACGATCGCGCTAAAAATTCGATCAAGAAGAGTAAGGAAAAGGGTAAATCCAGCAAGCCAAAGTTATCGACCAGATCGCCATTTTCGCCAATAGGACGATAATAATTTGTCACTATCAATGGCCGAATTTCACGATTAAAAAAAGCGAGTTCTTGGCGATAACCCCGATCCTCAAAGTTGTCTAAGCTCCAAAACTCTTGAAATGCGTCTTGTGGCGAAGTTTGTCTATTTTCAAAAATGTGTTCGCGCATTTCATTTTTGATTTTCTCGAAAGTTCCCGTTTTTTCAGAAGCCTGAAAGGGATTGGTGGCAATAATTTCGCTACTTTGGCGACGCAAATCTTCGAGGATGCGAGCGACTTGAGGAGAATCGAGTTGTCTGCCAATGACTTCTTCTTCTAATGCGTCTACGGTGTCGAGATAGCGCTGGGTATCAGCGTTGGGTTCGATGCCTTTTACCCAGTCGTACCAATTGGTAATCGGCGGCAGGGGCAAGATAATTGGTTCTTCGGGGATATTTTGCTCATAGTTGCCAATTTTGATAAATAGCTGTACTCGCCCTAAAAGCCAAAAATCCCGCAGGGGAATGTAAGTTAGGTCAAATAACACTAAAAGATAGTTTAGGGCAGCCAGCAGCGCCATTAAGCGTTCAAAGAGCAAGTTAGGACGAAAGGGTCTGACTTTTTTTTGGGAGGGGGATTTGCGTCGAGCGATGGTCATCTTTGTTATTGGTTGTTGGTTATTGGTTGTTGGTTATTGGTCAAAATCCAATTTCTTCCCCCTCCTCCCCACTCCTCCCACTGCCCACTGCCCACTGCCTACTGCCCAAAACACTGATGACTGAATTAAATCCGCGCTACTCCATCCTTGCGGGCGGCTTTTTCCACGGCAGCAGCGACGGCGGGGGCAACGCGATCGTCAAAGACGGAGGGAATAATGTATTCGGGGTTGAGGTCGCCAGGGACGATGAGGGCGGCGATCGCGTTGGCGGCTTCGAGACACATATTAGTAGTAATTTCACTCGCCCGGCAGTTTAACGCCCCTCGGAAGACCCCAGGAAATGCCAGGACGTTGTTGATTTGGTTGGGGTAGTCGCTACGTCCGGTGGCAATCACGGCTACATCGTTCTGCACTAATTCGGGTTGAATTTCCGGGATGGGGTTGGACATGGCCATGACGATGGGTTTGGCGGCCATGGATTTTACCATTTCGGGGGTGACGACACCGGGAACGCTGACACCGAGGAAGATGTCGGCATCTTTCATGGCATCGGCAAGGTTACCACTGGCTGCGACGGCGAATTCTTGTTTCTGGGGGTTGAGGTCGCTGCGTTGGGTGGAGAGGATGCCTTTGGAGTCGCACATCCAGATGGTGGTTGCTCCTGCTTCTTTGAGGAGGCGGGCGATCGCGACCCCGGCAGCCCCGGCCCCGTTGATGACGATTTTAACGTCTTCTAGGCGCTTTTCGACCAGTACCAGACCGTTATAGAGGGCGGCGAGACTGACGATGGCGGTGCCGTTTTGGTCGTCGTGGAAGACGGGGATGGGGATTAAGTCGCGCAGGCGTTGTTCGATTTCAAAGCAACGAGGGGCGCTGATATCTTCGAGGTTAACGCCGCCAAAAACAGGGGCGAGGTATTGGACAGTTTTGATGATGGTTTCGGTGTCCTGGGTGTCGAGGCAGATGGGGAAAGCATCAATTCCGGCAAATTCTTTGAAAAGCATGGCTTTGCCTTCCATGACGGGGAGGGCGGCTTCGGGGCCGAGGTTGCCGAGTCCGAGGACGGCGCTACCATCGGTAACAATGGCGACCATGTTGCTTTTGCAGGTGAGGCTGTAGACTTTTTCGGGGGATTCGGCGATGGCGCGGCAAATTCGTCCGACTCCTGGAGTATAGGCCATGGCGAGGTCGGATTGGGCGGTGAGGCCGGTGCGGCTGTGGACGCTAATTTTGCCGCCTTGGTGCAGGGCAAAGGTGCGGTCGTAGTAATCATGTACGGTTACGTCGGGGAGGCCTTTGAGGGCGCTGAGAATGCTGTCTGCGTGGTCGGTACTGGAGGCATCAACGACCATTTCCCGTATAGTCGTTTGGCGGGTTTGTTGCAGTAGTTTAATTTCGCCAATACTGCCGCCACATTGGGCGATCGCGCTGATAACATGGGCTAACATTCCGGCTTGGTTGGGCAGTTCAAAGCGGATTGATAAGCTGTAGCTGGGGTTGGGAGTAAGTTTTACCATTTAATCTCGAATACTTTGTAGATTGTTCGCTCTTGGATGGCTTTTTGGGGTGATGCTTTTACCACTGGCAGCCAATCATCAACAATACGGCAGTTTGGGATCGGTTTTGGTAATCGCGGTTGCAAAGTGGCAGGGAATGGGCGCGATCGCCCTTGCGAGTAAGAGACTGGGGTTACAATAGAGTTTATTTAGCTTTTACTTCTTTCCTAATATTCTTTGGCGAGTTTTTAGTTTCTTTTTGAACTCAAGAGTTGATGCTGAGATTGTTTTACCGGAGAGCGCGATCGCGTTGTCTTGATTTATGAAATATCTAAAATGGCGTGTTTTGGGATTTTTTGGTATTAGCTTGAGTCTGGCTTTACCCGGACAAGCCCAGATTACTGTCCCGTCGAACAATGATACGGGGACGCAGTTACAAGTTGTGGGCGATCGCGTGGAAATTTCGGGGGGTACTTTTTCAGGCGATAATGTTAATTTGTTTCATAGTTTCGAGCAGTTTAATCTCGATCGAAATCAAATAGCCGATTTTTTAGCGAATCCCACAACTCAGAATATTTTAGGGCGTATTATTGGCGGCGATCCTTCCCTCATTAACGGCTTAATTCAAGTTAGTAACAGTAATGCTAATTTGTATTTAATGAATCCGTCCGGGATTATTTTTGGGTCGGGGGCAACATTGAATGTGGGGGGCGATTTCTTCGCGACGACAGCGACAGGGATTGGTTTTGGGAATAATTGGTTTAATGCTTTTGGCAGTAATAGTTACGATAATTTAATTGGCAATCCCCATCAATTTGCTTTCGATTTAGCGACAACGGGCGTAATTATTAATAACGGCGATCTCCAAGTTGATGCTCATCATAATTTGACTTTATTAGGGGGGACAGTTATTAATACAGGAAATTTGTCTGCCCCATCGGGAGAGATTACCTTAGCAGCAATTCCGAATAGTAGTTTAGTCCGGATTTCGCATCCTAATAATATTCTCAGTTTAGAAATTGAACTACCTCGCAATTCTCAAGGTCAAATTACTAATTTTACGGCGTTAGATTTACCGGGGTTGTTAACGGCAACACCAGCAGATTTTAATCTTAATCTCAGTCGCAATACTCAGGGCAATGTCCAGCTTGAGAATACTGTAATTCCTAACGAAACCGGAATCGCGATCGCGTCAGGGAATTTAGACGTTTCGGGAATAACGGGGGGGAGACTTAATGTTTTAGGCAATAAAGTCGCTGTCATTTCAGGAAACCTCGACGCATCTGGTGAAAATGCTGGCGGCAATATTCGCGTTGGGGGCGATTTTCAAGGTCGTGGTTTGATTCCTAATTCTGTCGTAACAGTTGTTGATGAAAACTCTGTTTTAAATAGTAACGCCGGACAAACAGGCGATGGTGGCAGAGTGATTGTTTGGGCAGACCGCACAACTTTATTCTCAGGAAATGGGACGGCAATTGGCGGACAATCAACAGGAAACGGTGGCTTTATTGAAGTATCAGGAAAACAGAATTTAAGTTTTACAGGAGAGGTTAATGTTACCGCAGAAAATGGCAATTTAGGAACGGTATTGTTCGATCCTCGCGACATTATTATTGGCAATGACACAACTAACGATAATCAATTAGATGCTAATATTCCTAATGCTGGCGATCCTGCTGGTAGTATTTTTGCGAATGATGGGGGGACAAATACAGACTTTAGAATTAGCGTGACAAAATTGGGTTCTATTGGGGGAGCTATTGTACTGCAAGCCAGTCGTAATATTATCTTGACAACTCCTTTGACACTAACTCAAAATGCCACGTTTACTGCGGGAGGCGATTTTCAGGGAGCGAGTCAAGATATTAAATTATCAAGTAATAATCTGCAAATTACAGCAGGAGGTAATATTACAACGGGCAATATTGATACCTTTATCAATGGTTTTCCTAGTGGGACTCTAGAAGGTGGAAATGTTGAACTTACAGCAGGAGGTAGTATTACAACGGGCGATATTGATACCTCAGCTACAGCTGCCGCATTTACGGGTTCTTTTGGCACAATTGCCGGGGGTGATGTCAGTATTAAATCAGGCGGGAGTCTTGTAACAGGGATTATTGATACTTTTGTTTCCGATCCTAATTCGACTTCTGGCATTTTAACTTTAACGGGAGGAAATGTTAATTTAGAGGCAGATAGTAAACCCGGAAATAATATTACATTTTCTCGTATCAATACAACAGTGACAGCCCTTAATGCAAGTTCTCCTGCTACTGCTACAGGAGGAAATGTCAATATCGAAGCTTATGGTTTGGTGCGAGGAATTACGGCAGATGGTAATAATAATACGATTGATACTCGCGCTTCTGGCGGTACTGGTAGTAATACCAATGGTAGTGTCAATATTCAGCATGATGGTGGCTTTGGTAATGTGCCTTTTGTTGTCGGAGATACAGCCGTTGCTAGTGACCCCAGTCGCAATGGTATAGTGGGAGGAATTAATTCTTCGTTAACTTCGGGTTCGTTTCCCGTTGCACCTAATGGCAATACGGTAAATCCTCGACCGAATATTACTATTACTTCGATTAATTCTCCTCCTGTGGTAGCTGCATCTCCTCCAGTAGTTCTCGATACTCAAGCAGGACAAACTTCTGTTTCTTTTACATTTGATCAGTTGTTAAGTCGCGTATCGGATGCAGATTTAGATATAACTTTTGTGGCTAATGCGATTAATGCTTTTACGATTTCGATTGATGCAATTACAGCAGAAGGGACGCTAAAGCTGGTTCGGAATAATGTCGAAACTATTTTACCTGCGGGTAGTTCTTTACTGTTGCAACCTGGGGATATTTTAGTTTATGAACCTGGGGCAAATTCCACAGGAACAATTAATATCTTTCGTTTGGGTGCAAATGATAACGCTGCGTCGGCAGTTCCACAATTTGTGAGTATTTCGGTAAGCCGTAGTAATAGCAGTAATAGCAGTAATATTAGTTTCGAGCCTAAAGATATTGAGTTGATTGACAATTATCCGCGTTGGAACGAGCCTATTTTTCTAGATAATGAACCTGTCTTGAGTCGTTCTGGCGATCGCCTGGTTTCGGTTGAAGTAGAATATAGTGAGGATTATGCTAATTATTTTGACCGTCCTCTGCCTCAAGTTACGGGACTAGATGAAGCCAGAGAAGTTCTACAGAATATCGAACAAGCAACTGGCGAAAAACCGGCTTTAATTTATGTGACATTTACGCCGACGGGAGTTGGAAGCCAACCGACAAGTACGGTTAAAACAGAGTCGAGTCGAGGGATTGAACCTGAAGAAATTTGGCATTTTTCGAGTGCAGGTATGAGCGAAATTGCTCAAACTTCTAACGCAGAAAATCATTCGAGTAATCCCAATGATGAGTTAGAGTTATTGTTAGTCACTACGGCTGAAAATCCGGTGCGCGTCCCCATTCGAGGAGTTACTCGCGCTCAAGTTCAAGATGTGGCAATTAATTTTCGTCGTTTGGTTTCCAATCCGTCGCGACCTACAGCTTATCAAGAACCTGCACAACAATTATATGAATGGATCATTACACCGTTAAAAGCGGAGATGGAACGGCAAGGAATTACCAATATTGCCTTTATTTTAGCGCCGGGATTGCGATCGCTCCCTATGGCTGCTTTATATAACGGCGAACAGTTTTTAATCGAGCAGTATAGTATGGGCTTGATGCCAAGTTTGTCCCTGACAGATACTCGCTATCAAGATGTTAAAAATATGTCGATTTTGGCGATGGGGGCTGATGAATTTGTCGATTTACAACCTTTACCTGCCGTTCCTTTGGAGTTAAATATTATTGCCGAACAATTGTGGCCGGGAGAAGCTTTACTCAATGCCGCATTTACAATCGAAAATTTGAAAGCGGCTCGTGGGAGTACCCCTTATGGTATCGTGCATTTGGCGACTCACGCGGAATTTAATGCCGGACATCCAGAGAATTCTTATATTCAGTTTTGGCAAAATACGCAATTGAGTTTAGACCGATTGCGGGAGTTGAATTTAAATAACCCTCCAGTGGAGTTGTTGGTTTTGAGTGCTTGTCGTACAGCCGTGGGTAGCGAAGGGGCAGAATTGGGATTTACGGGACTAGCGGTACAAGCAGGGGTAAAATCTGGTTTGGGGAGTTTGTGGTATGTCAGCGATGCGGGGACTTTGGCTTTGATGAGTCGCTTTTACGAAGCGTTGCAAACAGCACCAATTAAGGCCGAAGCGTTACGTCAAGCGCAATTGGCTTTATTGCGAGGGGAAGCTCGTTTTGAGCAAGGAAGCTTGATTTCGCGGGGTTTGACTATTTCTCTACCGCCGAGTTTAGTTGAAGATAGCGATCGCGCTCTGATTCACCCTTACTATTGGAGTGGGTTTACTTTAATTGGCAGTCCGTGGTAAGAAGCTTGTTGCTAAACTGGGGTTAATTCCGATCCTGTTTTGGTGCAATTATCTCATGAGCATGAGCGACCCTCTCCAAGAACAACCCCTCAAACGCCTGTATTTGTACTTCTGTTTGATTCCTTGGTTGGGGACAATTCCGGCATTGTGGGCAATTTATCACAAACAGGGCGATCGCGAACAACAAGCCCTCAGCCGCTTGGTGGTTACATTGGCGTTTATTTGGCTGGTTGGGAGTGGCTTTTTGTGGGCTAGTGCTGCTCAATCTCCCCAAATTTTACAATTTCGCTTATTATTTGGAGATGCCCTACTCGGTTCGGGTTATGCGATCGCGCTGCTATTTTTAATGGTAAGGGTATGGCGACGACAATCGCTACATCTACCAGGGTTTAGTCAACTCTCTCATCGGGTTTTACCCAAATAAAATTGCTGAGGGTGGATAATTCCATTCTGAGTTTGGAGGTGCTAAATTGGGCGGTAGATTACTTTAGCCTGATTGTTGCCCAATAACGGTGTAAAAGTTGCTATGAACGCCAAAAGCCAATAGACTTGCAGACAATTGGCTTTATTGCTCCAACGTTTGTGTGTGAGGAAATCTGTGTCCGTTCAAAAAGTTCAGGATCAAAACCGTCGTCGAAAAAAACCGCTTCATCCTACTACGCGGCAAAAACAACGCAGTCGCCAGAAAAAGCGGCGTTGGGCATTGATTTGGCTGGGATTAACCGCCGTTGCCACTTTATCGGCTTCTGCCGGGGCTTTACTCGCTTTTTCTCTTTCTTCTACGCCTTTGCGCCAAGCTAACCTCTCTCCAGAAGAAGCCGCAATTTTTGAAGACGATGCTATTGCAACGCAAAACCTCAAGTTACCCGCTTTAACTCGTCCCGTTCATATTTTAGTGATTGGGACAAAGGTCACTTTATCAGATTTAGACGAAAAACCCGCATACAACCCCGGTTATGATGCTTTGGTCAATTCCTTGGACGGTTTAGCGGATACTCTACTTTTACTGCGTTTTGACCCCGGTACAGACCGCCTCACAATTTTGTCCATTCCCCGCGATACTCGTACCTTGATAGAGAATTACGGCGTAAACAAGATTAATGCGGCGAATCACTACGGCGGTCCGGCGTTAACAGCTAAAACAGTCAGCAATCTCCTAGAAGATGTCCAAATTGACCGCTATGTGCGAGTTAATGTCCAAGCCATTGAAAAGCTGATTGATGCCATTGGTGGAGTAGAGGTGTATGTTCCGAGGGACATGAAATATACCGACCACAGCCAGCATCTCTATATTGACCTTAAACAAGGTCAGCAAACCCTTAATGGCGACCAAGCGTTACAATTTTTACGCTTTCGTAAGGATGAATACGGGGATATTGGCCGCGTCCAACGGCAACAAATGCTGTTACGAGCGATGATTGAACAAGCCTTGAAACCGAGTATTGTGGTACGGACTCCCAAGATTCTCAAGGTGATTCAAGAAAACCTCGATACTAATTTGAGCGTCGAAGAATTGGCAGCTTTAGCGGGTTTTGCTTCGCAAACAGAACGCTCGCAAGTGGAGATGATGCTGTTACCAGGGGAGTTTAACGGTACGGGACGACAGGATATTAGTTACTGGATTCCCCATCCTAATGCCATCGAAACCATGATGGCTCAACATTTCGACCACGGCTACAGTACCGTTGAGTCGAAGTCTCCAGCTTATACCAGTATTGCCATTCAAGATAGCACGGAAGACCCTGGGGCGGCGGCTAATCTTAAAGAGGCTTTGCGAGAAGCTGGGTATCCCAATGTGTATATTGACCAACATTGGACTGAACCTTTGGAGACGACTCGCATTGTTGCCCAACAGGGCGATCGCGCTACCGCAGAAAATGTCAAAATTGCTTTAGGCTTTGGGGAAGTGCGGGTTGAAAGTACCGGGGTACTCAACTCGGATATTACGATTAAACTGGGTCAAGATTGGCTCGACCGACAGGATAGTTTGGATTCTACAGCGTTTTAAACTGAAGCTGCCATCGGCCCCAGATATTTCTGTAAATACGGGGAAAATACTTCGTAAATGAGGGTGAGGGGTTGACCGCTATGCCAAAATAAATAATGGCGACCCCAAAACGGGCCTTTTTCCTGGAAAGCTTCGGCTAATGTGTCGCTGTGACCGTAATATAAGCCTTGGATATCCCGATAGAGTTCTGAGTGCAAACTTGCTAAGTTGTCCCATATCGGTAAGGAACGATTTTGCAGGTATTCGTCTACATGACTGGCATCCCACCAGGATGCAGCATAAGCTAATCTTTGACCCCTGGCTGTTCTCAGCCACACTTGTCTTCGCAATCTGGGTGCGGGAACGACGCGAATTAACTCTGGTGCGCCATCACCACTCGTCCCAATCAAGGACATATCAATCACATCAACTTCGATTTTTTGGTTGGTGAGTAGCTTTAAATGGCGCGTGGGAGAACCGTCCCCCAGGAGGAGAATCTGCCAAGCGGGGGCGAGTTGGTCGTGAGGTAGTCCAGCTTGGACAACGGCTTCATCGCCTTCCCAAAGGGCATCTAGGGCGTTCCAGGGGGCTTTTATACTGGGGCTGTTAATAGGTGTCACCGGAGCAACTGCTTTACAAAACTTAATCTCTAGGTTACATGATACCGTCTTTTTAGGATTAACGTTGGTAGTAAGCCCTTGAGGACTTGAGGATATCGTCATGACAGTAGAAAGCCCAGGCTTGGCCGAAATTGCCTCTAAATGCGAAGCGAGTGCGATAGGAAAGTTACTGCCAGGGGCGTTGTACGTTCATGTTAGCGCCCTCAGCGCCCTTGACCCGGTACTGCAAGCTTACGAACAAAAAGCTCGTCAAGGGACTCCTCAAATACAAGGGGCAACTTTAGTCAAGTTTAGTCGCGATCGCGCCCTTTTGTCTTATTTGTTTTACCCGGACTTTGACACCAATCCCCATCCTCCTCTCGAAGCCAGTATTATCGTTAATCCTGAAACCCTAGAGGTGCAGTATCGCAATTATCGCGATTCGGATAATCCCCCGATTTTGCATCGCAAGGAAACTTTTGTCACCTCGGATTATCCTCATTATCAGCAATTTGCCGAACTGACTTATCGCGAAGAACGTTTGGGTTTGTTGGACAATCCGCGCTTTATGGGGACGCAGCGAGAATGGCAACAACGCCTTGAGGATTTTGGAGTCGCGATTCAGGGTCATAAGGTGGTAGAGAAGGGGGAAAAAGTTATCTCTGAGCTACCTTTTCCGGCGATTGAGCGCCACAAAGCAGCTTTGGTGAGAAAAAGTTTATCGCGTCCGGTGCGGGCGGCTTTGGGGGCAAATTTGTTCGAGCCGGAGACGACGTTTTTTGATTATGGTTGCGGTTATGGGGGGGATGTGGAACGCATCGCCGCCGAGGGTTATATTTGTGGGGGATGGGATCCTTATTATCAACCAGATACGCCGAAACAAGAAGCTGATATTGTTAATTTGGGCTACATTATTAATGTTATTGAAAACACCGCAGAACGCCGCGAAGCTTTACTCGAAGCTTGGGGTTTAACTCGTCGAGTTTTGATTGTAGCAGCCCAGGTTTTAATTAGCGATCGCACTTATTATCAAATTGCTTATGGTGATGGGGTAATTACCCGTCGCAATACGTTTCAAAAGTATTACGAACAAGAGGAGTTAAAGGGTTATATTGACCAGGTTTTACAGGTTAATTCTGTTCCGGTAGAATTGGGGATTTATTTTGTTTTTCGCGATGAGATTGAAGCGGAGGCTTTCCGGGCTTCGCGGTTTCATTCTAGAGCCAAAACGCCTCGCATTCGCGTTCCTACTCGCCGTTTTGCCGACTATGAGGAAATGTTAGTGCCGTTGCTGGATTTTGTGACAGAGCGCGGTAGGCTGCCTGTGAAGGGGGAGTTGGCAACAGAGGCGCTAATTTTGGAGGAATTTCGCTCTTATCGCTCTGCTTGGCAGTTGGTTCTTCAGGCGACGGATGCTTTAGAATGGGAGGCGATCGCGGAAAAGCGCCGTCAAGAATTAAAGCTTTATTTGGCTTTGGCTCACTTTAGCAAACGTCCTAAAGTTAGGGAACTTTCTCCTAAAATTAGAGAGGATATTAAAGCGCTTTTTGGGAGTTATAAGCAGGCTTGTTTGTTGGCTGATATGATGTTGTTTAGTATGGGGGATTTAGAAAATCTGGCGGATTTGTGTTGGCATAGTTCGGTGGGGTTGAAACGGCGTAATGCTTTTATTATTCATATTAGCGCTCTTGAAGAACTTGACCCACTTCTGCGCTTATATGAGGGTTGTGCCAGCCGTACAATTGGACGCTTTGAGGAAGCTAATGTTATCAAATTTCATCTCAAACAGCCGAGTATTTCTTACTTGTATTATCCTGAGTTTGATGCTGAACCGCATCCGGCTTTACAGATTAGTATGCGGATTTATTTACAAGATTTAAATAATGTAGTTTATCAAGAATATCCCCCCGATAATTCCCCACTTTTACATCACAAAGATGCCTTAGTTTTGCCAGATTATCCCGATTATGAAAAATTTGCTCGTCTGACAATTCAAGAACAAGACCGGGGTTTATTACAAGATTATAGTAAGATGCGCGATCGCCGCAGTTGGTTAAAACTTCTGGCAGAACAGGGTTGCGAAATCCGCAATTATCGCTTATTCTGGCACAAAGATATCGATCCCTATCAACTCAAAATCTTGAAAGCTGCGGCTAATCGTCGTGCTAGTCAACGTCGTAAACGGGAAAAAGAGTTGTCAGATCGAGTCCCAGAAAAGCAGTTTGTTAGCCTTGAACCAGAAGCCATAAATTCGGCCGACTTTCCCCAGGAAAATGGAGATGAGTCGTTGTTCTAAAGGATACGCGATCTGCCTTGAAAAACTTAAAATAATGGAGTTGGGGGTGAAAATGGCACAGAGAAACAAAAAAAAGAGCAAAACCCTTGACAAGTGCCTCTACTTTCAGCTATGTTGGTAATCGTCTTGAAAAACAAGGGACTGTAGTTCAACTGGTTAGAGCACCGCCCTGTCACGGCGGAAGTTGCGGGTTCGAGCCCCGTCAGTCCCGTTAAGATAAAATTGATTCTTGTCAGTGTAGAGATGTAGATAACCTGCGTCTCTATATTGGTTATGGGACGCTTACCAGTAAATCTTATTCAATCATTTTGTTATGACCGCAAGAGTTCGTATTGCCCCCAGTCCAACGGGAAACTTTCACATCGGGACAGCCCGTACTGCCGTTTTTAACTGGTTGTTTGCGCGTCACCAAGGGGGTCAGTTTATTTTACGCATCGAAGATACGGATACGGAGCGATCGCGTCCGGAATTTACCGAAAATATCCTGGATGGCATGACTTGGTTGGGGCTAAATTGGGACGAAGGGCCGTTTTTCCAAACCCAACGCTTGGATTTGTATCGTCAAGCGGTGCAAACTTTACTGGATAAAGGTTTGGCTTATCGCTGTTATACCACGGCGGCCGAACTCGACCAAATGCGTACTGCACAACAAGCCCGTCACGAAGCCCCCCGTTACGATAACCGTCACCGCAATCTGAGTGCAGAACAAATTGCTGAATTTGAAGCAGAAGGTCGCAAACCCGTCATTCGCTTTAAAATTGATGACGATCGCACTGTTGTCTGGGAAGACCAAGTGCGGGAAACTGTGACTTGGAAAGGTCGCGATTTGGGGGGTGATATGGTGATTGCGCGTCAACCGGAAGGAGATGAGCCTTTTGGTCAACCGTTGTATAATCTGGCGGTGGTGGTGGATGATATCGAGATGCAGATTAGCCATGTGATTCGCGGGGAAGATCATATTGCCAATACTGCTAAACAGATTTTGCTCTACGAAGCTTTGGGGGGAGAAATTCCTGTTTTTGCTCATACTCCTCTGATTTTGAATGAAAAAGGTCAGAAACTCTCGAAGCGAGACGGTGTGACTTCGATTTCTGACTTTAAACGCATGGGTTTTTTGCCGGAAGCGATCGCGAATTATATGATTCTCTTAGGTTGGACTCCCGAAAATTCCACCCAAGAGTTATTTACCCTCGATGAAGCTGCGAAATTATTTGGCCTTGACCGGGTGAGCAAAGCGGGGGCAAAATTTGATTGGGATAAGTTGGATTGGATTAATAGTCAGTATCTCCACGAGAAAGCCCCAGAGGAATTAGTAGACCAATTGATTCCCTATTGGCAAGAAGCGGGTTATGAATTTGACCCAAAAGGCGATCGCGATTGGCTGATTCAACTCACCGGAATTATTGTCCACAGCCTCACCCGCTTAACCGATGCGATTCCCGAAAGTCGCTTGTTGTTTGGGGAAACGATTAAATTCAGCGAAAAGGCGATCGCTCAACTGCAACTTGAAGGCGTTATCCCAGTGCTAAACTCGATTCAAGACGATCTTGCCGACACGACCAAATTTAACGTCGATATTGCCAAAGATATTATCAAAACAGTTACCAAAGCCCACAACGTTAAGAAAGGCTTGGTCATGAAATCTCTTCGGGCTGCTTTCACTGGGGAGTTACAAGGGCCTGATTTGATTCAATCTTGGGTATTGTTACATCAAAAAGGTTGGGATACGGCTCGCTTGCAACAAGCTTTGGCTGTTGGTCAACCTTAGTCATAGACTGGGAAAGCAAGGAACATAACAGTTGTTATGGTCGCCATAACAACTGTTATGTTTGAGGCGACCAGGGGAGATTTTCAATAACCAATCAAGAAACAAAATCCTAGTCTCGACCGTCTGCTAGAAAAGTCTTACAATACACGGATCGCGTTTAGTCGTCGAAATTTGCTATAGCCGTATGCAACGCTTACTTGAGAAATTCCTGTCAAAATTGCGCTTTCGCGATTATGCTACGATCGCGATCGCGACTACTGCCAGTTTGGGTTTTGTCCCGGCTGCGATCGCCCAAGTCCCCTCTTCTCCCATCTTTGAAAGCGTCCAAGTCAGTCCCCGCTTCAGTCCCGATCCTATCGTCTTGCGGGGGATTAGTGGGGGGTCTACCGCAGCTTCTAGGGTCTCTCAACGAGACCAAACTGCCACCGGGCCTTGTGTGGGCTTTGTCGATACTTCCCCAGACCACACGATGACTCTCAATAATTCCTTTGACTTTCTCAGTGTCGAAGTGCAAAGTTCCGAGGACACAACTCTAGTGATTCGCGGGCCCGGTGGAGCGTGGTGTAATGATGATATTAGTGGCAAAAACCCAGGTATTGCGGGAGAGTGGCTGGCTGGGACTTATCAAATCTGGATTGGATCGTATCAGAAGGATAAATATTATCCCTACATTTTGCGCTTGACGCAGGTTCGCTAAATCGCAGTAAATTTCATTTCCAACCCCCTCTCTCGCTCTAGCTACTGCTTATACACAATTTGGAAATCCTTACCTAACGTGAGTTTGGGATAAG
>JAWQFT010000010.1:0-64582 GCA_035968055.1 Jaaginema sp. PMC 1080.18
TGCCCGTTGGTTTGCCCTCGCTGTCTGGCTTAGTACTTTCTTCAGCAAGCCCTAAGTAAATTTTATTCTTCTTTAGAGAAAATCCCCCTTGGCGAAATCGAGCGGTTTGGCGGTTATGCTTTTTCTTGAATTTGGGACGACTAACTGATTTACCTTGGCGCTCCCCCTTGAGGGATTTGAAGAAGTTATTAAAAGCAACTCCTAAATCTCTAATTGTTTGCTGCAAGGGAATATTAGACACCTCGGACAACCATTGTCTTTCCTCGGTCAATTTAGCTTGGGTGATGCAGATTTTCTGAAGGTCGCCATTTTTGGGCAGTTTCTCCGATTGTCGGCACAAAGCGAGTGCATCGTTCCAAACCACTCGACAACAACCAAAAAGCTTTGCTAATCGGGTTTGTTGGTATTGATTTGGGTAGATTCGGTAACGATGCCGCGCTTTCATTGATGTTATTCTGATATAGTATCAATATAAATATACCATAGAAACAAATTAATGAAAGCATTTGCAGCGAGATTATCGGATACAGAATATGAAGGGTTGGTTAAACTTGGGGAGGTTCAAGAGCGCTCTATAAATGCTTTATTGAGAGAGGCTGTACGGCAATATCTCGAACGACAGCAAGAAAGCCGTCCTCCGCTTTGCTAAAGGACGGGGCTTGTATCCCATTATTTTGGGTCACTCAGACGTTAGGGCGACTATGATGCCCGTTCGGTTGATTGAAATCCAGCTTTAGCGTGAGAGCCATCGCAGAAAGGGCGGTTTTGCGATGCACCGCAGCGACAAAGAGCGATTTGCTCTTTTTTGGGAAAAGCGTTACCTTCTGCATCAAGTAAGTCTACATCTCCCTTCACAATCAACGGGCCATTATCGAGAATAGATATCGTAACGTCAGCCATGAAATGTCTCCTCAAAAATTGCAATGCAACCACAGCCTATCCACAGTGGGAACAAAGCCCATATTGATACGCCGAAAAGGTATTCAACATTTAAGTTAAACTGGACTGAATAATACTGTCCAATACTTATTTTGAATTGAATAATACCTTTTGAGTATGGAAACTGACATAGAACTACGCCAACTCCGGTATTTTGCTGTCGTCGCTGAGGAATTGAACTTTACCAAAGCCGCAGAACGTCTAAAAATTGCTCAACCCCCCCTCAGCCGTCAAATTCAGAGTTTAGAAAAGGCGTTGCAAGTGCAGTTGTTGGAGCGTACCAACCGACGAGTAAACTTAACTCCTGCGGGGGCAATTTTTCTGGAGGAATGCCATCAAATTCTCAACCAGGTGAATCGGAGTATCCACCGAGTTCAAAGAGCCAGTCGGGGGGAAATTGGTCAATTAACGATTGGATTTGAAGGGGCATTTCATAACGAGACGATACTCCGCATCATCCGACAATTTCGCAGCCAATTTCCCGATGTGGACTTAATATTACAAGAGATGCCTTCGGGTCAACAAATGGAGGCGTTGTCTCAACAAGAGATTGATGTGGGTTTTATCGATCCGATTCTCAGTTGCGAGGATATTACCTCAACCCAGTTAGTTAGCGAACCTTTAGTCGTAGTGTTGGCAACCTCCCATCCTCTGGCAGCACAAGATACTTTAGATTTAAGGCAGTTAGAATCGGAATACTGGATTACTGGGCAAAGTGACAAAGGTTGCGGTCTTTTGATACGACTTTTAGAAGCTTGTCGTCAGGCGGGTTTTACCCCTAATATTCAGCAAGAGACGAACGATATTAAGATGACCCTTGGCTTTGTGGCTTCGGGGTTGGGGGTGACGCTGCTGCCCTTATCTGCCGTAACTTCTGGGTATAACGGTATTACCTATCGAAAAACCCCTTCTCCTTTGCCTCAAGTCGAGTTGGCTGTGGCTTGGGAGTCTCATAACTCGTCGTCGGTACTCAACTCTTTTCTAAATGTTGTCCGAGATATGTTCGAGCTAGGTTGAAATATTTATGATTGGTCTAAATCCCTCCTTCTCCTTAATTGTCGAAACCGAAAACCTGATTAATGCCGATATTGCAGGGTTATCTCGCTCTCTGGCTTCTTTGGTGAATCAAACCTTGTCTCCTGAAAAAGCCCAAGAGGTGTTATTACTCGATAGTGGCGATACCCCTCCGCAGTTGTTGACGCAACTGGGCGATCGCTATCCTTGGATCAAAGTCCATACTGTACCCGACACAGCCAGTTATTACCAAGCCAAGATGCTCGGAGCGGAAATTGCCACGGGGGAGATTGTGGTTTACTGCGACTCCGATTGTCTCTACGAAGCGACTTGGCTGGAAAATCTCCTGCGTCCCTTTAGCCAAAACCCCGATATTGCCATTGTCGCGGGGGAAACCATGACGCGGGGTGTGGGGATTTATGGTACAGCAATGGTTCTCGCTTATATTTTCCCACCTTTTAGCCAAACAACGGATTTGACCCCAGAAAAGCAGTATTTTCTCAATAATGCTGCATTTCGGCGGGAATTTCTGCTGCAACATCCGATTCCCACCCAACTGCCTCTATATCGGGGAAACTGTGCCATTCACGCCGCGAATTTACCCCAAAATAGTATTTGGCGACAACCCCAAGCTAGAGCCACCCACGCTCCCCCTGCCAGCTTATCGCACTTTTTTTGGCGTTTTTTGCTGATTGGTCACGATTATTACTGGCAAAAGCAGATTAACCGGGAAAAGCGAGTGACTGCTACCGAGCCTAGCGGTTTCGGTCAAAAACTCCAAATCTTCAGAGAACGTTTAAGGGACGCGATCGCCTGGGATTTCCGTCATCTGATCTTTTTGCCCTTCGCTCTCCCCATCGCGCTCACAGCCGCCTTATTAGTCGCCCTAGGCTACTTTTTTACCGTCGCTCGTCCCAAAACACTGCTGAATACCTATCAAAACTGGCTCGAACAATCTTAGCAATCCATTTCTTAAAAAAGTTTGCTTGAGGGCTTGCCAAACTCAAATGAGTGTGACTATAATTAAAAACTGTTGTGAGAAATACACAACACAGCTTAATCCTCAGTAGCTCAGTGGTAGAGCGGTCGGCTGTTAACCGATTGGTCGCAAGTTCGAATCTTGCCTGGGGAGTCTAACTTAAAAAAACTGCATTTTGCAACAACTTTGTGAAATGCAGTTTTCTCAAGGGAAATTGGCAGAAACATCCTTCCCAGGATAGAGAAACTTTGACTACTAAGCTGGCAAAGTCTTAAAAAAAGCCGAATTTTCGAGCGTGCGAAATCGAGTCTAGAGCGGCATAACTGAGTAGAGCCATAAAGGACAAAACCCAGTCGCGGCTATCTTTCTAGCTTCAATGCTAGAGTGGTAAAACAAAGAACGACTGTTATTTAGTTCGCAAATCGAGCCTAACCGGACTTGATACACTGGAAGAGTCGTCAAACAGCGTTGAACCAGCGCTCGTTGTATTAATTCAAAGGACAAAAGTAATTATGAGTAACATTGACGAACAAATCGAACAAGAACGGCAAAACGCTAGAACCGTTTGCAGCACTGAAGGTGGCAACTCTGGCGATTGTGCAGCAGCTTGGGATGCAGTCGAAGAATTGCAAGCCGAAGCTTCTCACCAACGCCAAAGCCAACCCAAAAAGAACTCTCTAGAGCGGTATTGCGACGACAATCCCGATGCCGTAGAATGCCGCGTGTATGATGACTAGCGATTGACACCGCTTCTCTAAAATATTGCTCAAAAACAAGCCAAAAGCAGATAGGATCGCAACAGGGTTCTATCTGCTTTCTGGCGATCGCCCTTTTCGCAACCAGACTTTATTTTCACCCCTTAGTTAACTCAGCAATGCCCGACGATCTTTGGTTTAAACCCTTAGTCTGGATAGACTATAAACTCGCCGTCCTCTTTAGCGTAATCTTGCCCCTCGTGCTGTTAATTTGGGCGCTGATCAAGCGTTCCGAAGCCATTACCCGCTTACTGATTATCTATTGGCGAGTGGCCAGCCTGCTCATGATTGCCTTATATCTGCTGATTCCCGCTTGGAGACTGGGTTTCGTCGCCAGCTTTGCTGCTCGCATCCTCATTCCCATTGCCTTGTGGTTTTGGGTCGATCTTAACGAAGAAATCAGCGATCGCCCCCCCGATTTGCTTAAACTGGCACTCACGGCTTGGCGTTGGGCAATGACGGTTTATTGTACCCTAGGGGCGATCGCCTTTATTCCCTTCCTCTCCTGCGCCTTTACCGCCAACGTTGCCGAAACTGCCACCTGTCGCGTCTGGCTCGAAGCCCCCTGGCTCTACAAAGCCCTCCTCCACAACGACTCTAGCCCCGGAGTCCTCGGCTTTTTCGGTGCAGTGGGTTTGTGTTTCTACATCGTCTATTTCGCCTACTTCCTCCTAATTCGCCTCGGTCGCCAAGGTCGCTCGGCTATGGAACAATGATCCCTATCCACAGCTTGGAACAATACACCCTCAAACGCCCCCAAGAAGTCCTCATACTCACCGTGATTCTTCCTGAAGGCGAAGAAGACCAAATTATCATTTTCAAGGGCTTCTCAAGCTCCCTGATGCGACCTACTGCCTTCGATCCCGACGTGCCAATCCTCCCTACCACTGCCCAAATTATCAGCATCGATCGCGCCCTCAGCCCTTATCTACCGGACAATCCCCAATACATCGCTCGCGATTTGACCCCAGAAGACATGGCAAAACTGCTGCGAGAAACCGAAATTTCCTGACTGGGCGATCGCGCCCCTGAGAACAGTGGTATAGATAAAAATAAATCCCAGTCAGAGAAAACCATCCCAAAGGATCGCGATCTTAACAATCTAAAAATGGTATCCTCTCACTGTGGATTGTGTGTGTGTGTGAGGAAATTTGAATTATGGTTCTATCGAATATTCGACCGCAGCAAAACTTACGAGTCGAAACAGCACCGACGTTAAAAATTCCCGCGTCTTTGCCCAGTTTTGGCATCGTTTCCCTGCCCAATTCGCCGTTATTCGGCACGGATGGCATTCGCGGTAAAGCTGGAGACCTATTAACCGCTCCCCTAGCGCTACAAGTGGGATTTTGGGCGGCTCAAGTGCTGCAACAAGCGGCGCAACGATCTGGAGCAATTATTATTGGACAGGATTCTCGCAACTCTAGTGATATGCTGTCTACGGCGATCGCGGCAGGATTAACCGCAGCCGGGTTAGAAGTCTGGAATTTGGGCTTGTGTCCAACTCCTTGCGTATCTTATTTAACCAGTGTCACTGACGCGATCGGTGGGGTGATGATTTCAGCCAGTCACAATCCCCCCGAAGACAACGGCATTAAATTCTTTAGTGAAAATGGCACAAAATTAGCCTCAACTTGGACAGCGCAAATCGAAGCGGGATTGCGCGGTCAGCGAGAAAATAGTACAACGGGTGAAACTTGGGGTCATCATTACCAACGCCCCACTTTAGCCCAAGAATATACTAACGCCTTACTGCGATCGCTCCCCCAAGACTTAGATTTGAGCGGTCAAAGAGTCGTATTAGATTTAGCCTGGGGAGCAGCCACACAGCTTGCTCCCATTGCGTTTGAGGCATTAGGAGCAGAAGTGATATGTCTGCACGACCAAGCCAACGGCAATCGCATTAACGTCAACTGCGGCTCAACTCATCTCGAACCCCTCAAAGCCGCCGTACAACTGCATGAAGCCGATCTCGGTTTTGCTTTTGATGGCGATGCCGATCGCGTGATGGCTGTGGATAGTCAAGGTCGCACAATTGACGGAGATTATATCTTATATTTCTGGGGTAAAAGCCTGAAAAAACAAGGAAAACTGCCTCAAGATATGATTGTCGCAACAGTAATGGCGAATTTGGGCTTCGAGCGAGCTTGGAAAGACCTTGGCGGTCAATTCTGCCGTACCCAAGTGGGCGATCGCTATGTGCAAGCGGAAATGTTCAATACTGGGGCTATGTTAGGGGGAGAACAATCCGGTCATATTCTCTGCCACCATCACAGCTACTCTGGAGACGGACTGCAAACCGCTTTGCATCTAACCGCCTTAACGCAAGAATTCGGGCATTCCCTGGCTGAAATGGTAGACAACAGCTTCCAAACCTATCCGCAATTATTACAAAACGTGCGAGTAGAAGACCGCGAAACCCGCCTGAATTGGGAAGATTGCGATGCCTTGCAAAGCGCGATCGCGACGGCTGAAAATGCAATGGGAAACCGAGGTCGCATCCTCGTCCGGGCTTCAGGCACAGAACCCGTCATCCGCGTTATGGTTGAAGCGGAAAACGCCGACATGGTGCAACATTGGACGCAAAAAGTAGTAAAAGCCGTAGAAACCTACTTGGTTTAGCGAATTAAATGGAAGGATATTTTCTTCCATTCGTTTTTGAAATTTGCGAGTTTGTATCAAAATTGGCAGAACTTATCCCTCATCTGGGGGCTGCATAATGCCCCCAGATTTCTCGCGGCAACCAGAACTAAAAAACCAGAAAAGTTTTGATATAAACCAAGCTAGTTAAAGCCAAGAAAAGCCAGGAGAAAATTGCTAAATAAAGAGGTTTCAGTCCAATTTGATGCAAATTATGAAAACGGGTTTTTAATCCCATCGCCGCCATCGCAATACACAATAAAAATTGATTGCCGTTTAAAATTGATGTTTGAATTTCAGTGGGAATCAGCTTAAATGTATTCAAAAGTGTTAGCAAGCCAAAAAACAAAACAAACCAAGGAATTGCATCAAATACTTTAGAAATCTCGCCTTTTGTTGGGGAGTTGCGATAACTAAAACTCAACATCAAAATTACAGGAATGAGTAATAAGACTCGCGAAAGTTTGGTGACAGTTGCTAATTCTCCACTCACGGTATTATTTTGAAAAGCCGCAGCTACGACTTGAGCGACTTCGTGAATCGAAACCCCACACCATACCCCAAAAGCTTGTGGGCTTAACTGAAGTAAATGGGGAATAAGGGGATAAGATATCATCGCCATTGTACCCAAACCTGTAATGAGGGCGATCGCGTAGGTAATATCTTCTTCAGAACTATCAACAACAGAATTAGTAGCAACAATTGCTGAAGCCCCACAAATAGAAGTTCCTGCGGCAATTAATTGCGTCAGCTTCCGGTTAATCTTCAATATTTTTCCCAGCCAACAAGTCAGAAAAAACGTACTCATCGAACTCAAAACAATCAAGATTAGATTTGATGCACCAATTTCTAAAATTTCAGTAAAACTGAGTTTAAGTCCTAACAAAACAACTGAAATCTTTAAAATTCGTTTCATTGAAAAAACAATTCCAGGTTGATAAAACCGAGAAACTGTGACCGTATTGCCGACTAAAATACCCAGAAGCGCCGCAATTAGTAAAGGATTGAGAAAATGAATCGTAGTACGATGATAAACCTGTAACGAAAAAAATGCGATCGCACTCAACAACAACAAACCCGGTAAAATTGCCAGACTCCGATCGATCGGATATTTCAAAATTTGTAAATTCATGGTTGCAAAGATATCTCAAAATCAAAAGCAGTAAGCGTGGCTTGTTCTGAAACCCAATCCGAAAAACTAACCCAAGTTCACCAAACCTCGGCTTCTCAGCAATTGATCTATCCAAAACTGGCTCAAGCCAAGAGCGCAAAAACAGCAATAATCAGCAACAACCCTAAAACCAAATTGCGGAATAACTTTTCATCCACCCACTTAAACAAAAACTTCCCGCCGATTAAACCCGCCAAAAACATCGGTAAAAACAACAAAAAATGCTGCAATACCCAAACAGATAAAAGCCCCTTGAAATAGTAAGTTAGTAACGCCACAAACTGAGTCAAAGCGAAAAAACTAATCCAATTTGCCCGATTTGTCGCCGCCGTCCCCTCTCCCGAAAGTTCATACAAAACAACAGGTGGCCCGCCCATTCCCGTCAAACCCGTCAAAAAACCACTCATCGCACCCACTCCCGAACCCAAAGAAACACTGGTTTTCACCTGGGAGGGCTTACTCAGCGATAACAACACCACAAAAGCCAAAATTAAGCCGCCAATAATCCGACGCATCAAAAGAGGATCGAGCAGAACCAAAAAATACACCCCCAGGGGAATCGTCAGAATAGCCGCGATCGCCATTGGTAACACTTCCTGCCATTTCGTATTCGGTAACGCCTCAGAAGTCAACCCCACCGAGGCACTCATCTCTAACAAAATGACCGTTGCTACCACTTGCTGAGGATTAAAAATCAAACTCAACCCTGGCGCTAAAATCATCGCCGAACCAAAACCCGAAAACCCACGAGTCACTCCCGCGATCGCCACCAAACTCAATCCCAGTAACCAATCGACCCCATCCATATCCCAATCCCCTTAACATCACGTTGCTTCTGCTCAATCTCAACCTAAAGCGTCGGCTGCAAAACAGGTTCGGAGACAGAAGACAAACCAAACGTCTGATTCAGCCCCAGCGCAATCTGCTCAAAAATTTGACTCAAAGGCGCATCCGGAATCTTGAGGGGTAAAGGTTCTCCCCTGTCTCCCAACTCGCAAATGCGGGGGTCAATCGGCACTTGTCCCCACAAAGGAACCTGTAACTCAGATGCAATCTCCAAGCCCCCTCCCTGACCAAAAATCGGGGTAGGTTCGCCACAATGACCGCAGAGAAGATAACTCATATTCTCCACCAGCCCCAACACCGGAACGCCCACCTGTCGGAACATATACACGCTGCGACGCACATCAGAAACCGCCACCTGCTGCGGCGTTGTCACCATCACCACACCACAAATCGGGCTTTCTTGAACAATCGTAATCTGAGCATCTCCCGTTCCCGGTGGCAAATCAATCAACAAATAATCCAACTCTCCCCAATCCACCTCATGAATAAACTGAGTCAGAATCTTGTGCATCACCGGGCCGCGCCAAGCCAGAGGATGATCCTTTTGCGCCAACAACCCCACAGACATCAGCTTAATGCCATGAGCCTCCAAAGGCACAAAACGCTCCCCGTCCGCCGTTTCCCGCACTTGTACATTAGACTGACCCAAACCCAACATTTGCGGCACATTCGGGCCATAAATATCCGCATCCAGTAACCCCACCTTAGCCCCCGTTCGTGTTAAAGCCGCAGCCAGATTAACCGCCGTCGTAGACTTACCCACGCCCCCTTTGCCACTCGAAACCGCCAAAGTGGTTCGCACTCCCGGAATCGTACAAAGTTGCACATAAACCTTCTTACACCAAGACAATTGAGACAAGCATTGTTGAACTTGATGCTGAAGCTCGTATTGGTGCGAACCCACATACAGGCGGAGATAAACGTAATCATCCACAACCTGAAGGTTGCGAACCATACCCAAGCTTACCAAGTCTTTTTTGAGGGTAGTTTCCTCAATTTCTTTGAGCAGAGCAATCACTTCGGCTTTACGGGCCAACACTTGCGGGTCGCTTGGGGGAGATTCGGTCTGAGGCGACTGTTCGGGGCGGTGAAAAGGAGAGGAATGATTAGACATGGGGGGTTTCGGACAAAGACTCCTGAATTTTATCAATGGCACGTTGCGAGAAAATTCGCACATCCATATCGGGGTCATCGAGGGTTTGTTGCAAAGCGCTAATAGCACTCTTGTCTCCTAAATGACCCAGGGCGGTGGCCGCATCTCGACGGACATCGGAATATTCATCGGAAAGGGCTTTAATTAAAGCGGGTAATGCCTTCCCATCGGGGGTTTTTTGTAAGGCTCTAGCCGTAAACTTGCGAACTTGCCATTCTGTATCTTCGAGAGCCGTTAACAAAGCATCAACCGCCGCAGCATCAGCAATCAGTTCTAGAGATTGGGCTGCATTACGGCGCACTTGCCAATCGTCATCTTGAGTCAGCAGTTGACACAAAGTTGGCACTACTTCGGCATCGCTCAAATGCCCCAACGTCAGAGCAGTCGAACGGCGCACGCTGGCTTCTGGGTCTTGAGCCAGGGCTAAAGCGGGTTCGCAGCGTACCACTTGGTTGAGGTAACGCAGAGTTGTAATTGCCGCTTCTCTTAACTGGGGATTGTCCGACTCAAAGAAAGGCAGGATATAGGGTAATGCCTGAGCATCGTGAATCTTGCGTAACAAGATCAGAACATTTAACTGGAGGTTAACATCATCCTGCTGCAACGCATCTAAAAGTTGCATCAAATCATGGGTGGATACCAATTCTTTGAGGGCTGATAGGGCTTCTTCGCGGACTTCGGCATCTGGGGAACTCAAACATTCAATCAAAGCCGGAATCGCAACGGGATTGGCAAATTCCCATAGGGTTGTTACCGCGATTTTTTGAACGGTGGTATTTTCATCGCGTAAAGTGGCAATCAAGGGTTCGATGGCATCTTCATCTCCTAGATGTTGTAACGATTTGACGGCGACTAAACGATCTTCGAGGTCGGGGGAACGCAACATCTCGACCCATTGGGCGACTTCTGGATCCATATCAGTTGAATACATTGACTTATTTTCTCAGTGAACAGTTAGGGTTGTTTGCAAAGATGAAGAAATAATTAACGCAGCATGAAGGGAATTTGAACGGTGATGGCATTGGTGGGGCATTCTTTTTCGCAGGGAAGGCAAAACCAACACTCGTCATATTTCATATACGCTTTGCCAGTTTCTGGGTTTTTCACCAATACATCTAGGGGACAAACCTCTATACAAGCAACACATTTTTCGAGACATTTGGATTCGTCAACAATCACGGGAACGTCAACGCGCTGAGTGGTTAAGGCCATAGTAATCAGATGGGATGTTGTGAACTGCAATAAAACGGTGAGGAGTAACCAAAGTTGGAATTTGGGATATTAGCGCACTGCTACGTCATAGACCTCGCTTTCGAGGTTAACATCAACAATGTAGGGTTCAACAGAACGCTTAAAGAGTTCCATGTCTCCGGCATGATTTTTCTTGAGGTTGACATGACAGAACCATTCTTCGTTGTTCTTTTCGGGATAGTCTAAGCGATAGTGGTAAAGTCCCCAACGGGTTTCTTTGCGGTAAAGGGAAGCCCTGGCGGCCATTTCGGCACAGTCGCGAATAAAGTGGACTTCGAGGCAGCGCATGAGTTCGTGGGGGTCGCGAGCGCCCATAACGTTTAAGGTGTCTTCGTAAGCGACGAATTTGGCTAACCCAATATCCATTTTGTGGGGAGATTTGGGGGGTTGGAGGTAGTCGTTGACGAGACGGCGCAGTTTGTATTCAATTTGCGTATGGGGAATGCCGTCGGGTTGTTGGAGGGGGCGGTAGATGCGCTCTTTTTCGGCGGCTAGGAAGTCGGTATCGGGTTCGAGATGTTCTTGGTCGCGGATGTAGTCCATGGCGTTTTGGCCGGCAATACGCCCGTAGACAAAAGCGCCGATCATGTAGTTGTGGGGGACGCTGGCCATGTCTCCGGCGGCATATAGTCCGGGAACGGTGGTTTCGGCTTTTTCGTTGACCCACACCCCAGAGGCGCTGTGACCGCTACACAAGCCGATTTCGGAGATGTTCATCTCGACTCCGTGGGAACGGTAGTTTTCGTTGCGGCCTTCGTGGAAGCGTCCGCGACTGGGCCGTTCGTTTGACCAGAGGATGGATTCGATTTCGGAAATGGTGTCGTCGTCGAGGTGGTACATTTTCAGATGTACCGGGCCTTTACCGGAGTTGAGTTCTTTCCAAACTTCTAGCATCATTTGACCGCTCCAGTAATCGCAACTGATAAAGCGATGGCCTTCGGCGTTGGCGGTGTAAGCGCCGAAGGGACTAGCGACATAGGCACAGGCGGGGCCGTTGTAGTCTTTGATGAGAGGGTTGATTTGGAAGCATTCGATGTTGGTGAGTTCGGCTCCGGCATGGTAAGCCATGGAGTAGCCGTCTCCGGCGTTGGTGGGGTTTTCGTAAGTGCCGTAGAGATAGCCAGAGGCGGGCAGTCCGAGGCGACCGCAAGCCCCGGTACACAGCACGACGGCTTTGGCTTGAATGATTACGAAGTCGCCACTGCGAACGTCTAGACCGACGGCTCCGGTAACGCGACCTTCTTGCACCATGACGCGGGTGGCCATGACGCGGTTGGTGACTTTGACTTTATGGCGTTTGACTTGACGGGATAAAATCTTTTTGAGGTCTTTGCCTTCGGGCATGGGGAGGACGTATTTGCCGACCCGATGTACTTGTTTGAGGTCGTAGTTGCCTTCGTGGTCTTTTTGGAATTTGACTCCCCAGCTTTCGAGTTCTTGGATGACTTCAAAGCCGAGACGACCAGTTTCATAAACGGCTTTTTGGTTCAAAATACCGTCGTTGGCAATGGTAATTTCGCGGACGTATTGTTCGGGGGTGGAGTTACCGGGAATGACGGCGGTATTGACACCATCCATGCCCATCGCGATCGCGCCACTCCGACGGATATTGGCTTTTTCTAAGATCAAAACTTCGCTTTCAGGACTGGCTTGTTTGGCTTTGATTGCTGCCATTGTTCCGGCAGTACCACCACCGATCACAAGAAAATCTGTTTTTAAATATTGAGTGTTCACCAATTAATTCTCCTTAGAATTTGGACTGTAATGATGATTTGTCAGAAGTTCGTTAGATCGATTAAGAAATGATGCAGGACTAAGATTTTTGTTGTCTTAGCTTGTTCAATAATAGAAATAGTTTAAGCTCTTTATCAACGGTATTTGTAGCCAAAGTTACTGTTTATTTATTAAAGTTTTCTATAAATTCATAAAAAAAATGGATGATAATGGCTTTAGTTTTAAACAAATCTTTGCAAAATAGTTATATAAATCGGCATATTTAAGCAAAAAGTTAAGATGGAAATTTACCAAGTCAAAGTTTTTCTCGAAGTGGCCAGATGTTTGAGTTTTACTGAAGCTGCTAATACATTAAGTTTGACGCAACCGGCGGTGAGTGCCAAAATCAAATCTTTAGAATCAGCTTTGGGTACGTCTTTATTTCATCGCTTGGGGCGACGAATTGAATTAACGGAGGTTGGTAAATATTTATTAGAGGAAGGGGCTTATTTAGTCGATCTTGAGGCGCAGCTTTTAGCCGAAATTGAGGAAATTAAGCAAGGAAAGTTTAGTAAGATTTCGATCGGCTGCATGACGGATACGTTGGAGCATTGGTTACCTACTGTTTTGTTTGAATATCGGCGCAAATATCCTCAAGTTCAAACCCAATGCTGCAATTTTCAATCTATAGAGCAGCTTTACCGTGGTTTAAAAAACGGTGAGATTGATTTGGGTATTTCGGATTTGAGTTTTGCTAAATTTGAGGAAATTGCGGAAATTCCGATTGATACGATTCGTTATTCTTTGATGATGTCGAGTAGTCATGCTTTAGCTCAACATCAGTGGTTAAGTTTAGAGCAGTTGCAGAACCAACCTTGGGTTTTGTTACCGGAAGGAACGCCGAGTCGGACAATTTTAAATTGTCGTTTACAAGAGTTAGGTTTGAGCTTGGCAAATTTTCCGAATATTGAGATCGTAGATACCCTGAGTTTGGTGCGGACTTATTTACTCAAAGGGCATTATTTAACGTTTTTATCTAATTTTGAGTTTCCTGTTGAGCGTCAAACGGACTGGATTCAGTCGATTCCTTTACAAGAATTTGCGCTGGATATTCCTTTGTATTTATTAATGTCTAAACGGCTGCGTCGAGCTTTAGAAAATCTTGGTAAAACCTCTTTTCGAGGTCAAAGAGCGTTAGAACCAATTCAGCATTTTATAACCATGTTAGAAGCGGGGGTTCAGCCGTTATTCGATCTTGAAGTTGCGACAACGCGATCGCCTAAAATACCAACCCCTGCTTCTCAGCAAAAAGTCCCTCATTTCCAATCACCCAATTTCTGTTTACGAGTCAGTTCGTCTCAAGCTTCGAACACGATAACTTTAACGATTGGTACGCAGAATCGCACGATACAAACAGTAACTGCGGGTTTAATTATTCAACGTTTGGGATTGTTGGAGCATTTTTTACCGCGTAATGGTCGTTACAGCAATACTCACTATCAAATTCAATGGTGGGATTATACCTCTGGTGCGCCCATTGTGGCAGGTTTAGAATCTAAACATATTGATATTGGTATTTTGGGAGATTATCCTTTACTTTTGAGTGCAAATCTTCAAAATCAGTCATCTCTAGACACCAATCAAACTCGATTAATTAGTTTTATTGCGAGTAATCTTGATGGGAAAGGCAATGATGTGATTGTACCGAATCGTTCGGCTCTTAATAGTTTAGAAGATTTACAAGGTCGCGCGATCGCGGTTCCGTTTGGTTCTGCGGCTCATGGTATGATGATTCGAGCTTTGCATCATAAAAACCTCCTACAAAATGTTAATTTAACTTCCATTGAAAACCTCGATCCTCGGAGTTTAGCCAATCCGAATAACTTAGTAGATGGCTATGCTTATTTTGCACCGTTTCACGAAATTCTCAAACATCGCGGTGGGTTTCGCCGCTTACTGCAAGAAAGTTTGAATGAACTGCCAACGTTTCATGGAGTGGTGATTCAAGGAACGTTAGCAGATGAGTATCCCGAAATCGCGATCGCGTATCTCCAAGCTTTAATTGCGGCTCAATATTGGTATTTACAAACGCCCATTGCACCTACTCTTGTTAGTCGATGGGTTAATCTTGACCAAGGAATTATTACCAAAACTCTGAGAGCTTTTGAAAGCTCCAATTTAGAAGGAAGTTTCTTCTCTGATACTAAAATTCGTACTGATTGGCTCAACGAACACATCAAGCAACTTGCCGCAATTTCAGGTCACGAATACCTCAGTCAAATTAACTTAGATCGTTGGATACAAACGGAATTTCTGCACCAGGCGATCGCGACTTTGTAAGTTTGACAATTGACCCCATATTTTACGACAAAACTGGGATGTAATACAAGTTTTAAGTAAGCCTACGATCGACACTTTTGCTAAATGTCCGATGGTAATTTAAATGGCTTCCATACTTTTAAGCGTTTCTTCGCGAATCAACTCAAAAACTTGTCGATGCAAAGAAACAAACTCAGATGACAGAGTATCGTCAAAATGCCGGGGACGATGTAAATCTATCTCAATTTCGGCTTTAATATGTCCCGGTTGAACCCCCATAACATAAAGATGGTCTCCTAAAAAAATGGCTTCTTCGATATCGTGAGTGACGAAAACAACAGTCGTTTTGAGTTCGCTCCAAATATCAAGTAACAACTCTTGCATCATGTGACGAGTTTGAGCATCAAGGGCAGCAAAAGGTTCATCCATCAATAAAACTGAAGGGGAATTGACTAATGCTCGAACAATACTAGCCCGTTGTTGCATTCCTCCTGATAATTGATGCGGGTAACTGTTCCGGTGTTTATACAGTCCTACCCGATTCAGAAAATCACTGACTAACTTAGTTCGTTCAGCTTTAGCCATACCGCGAATTTTAAGGCCGAGTTCGATATTTTGGAATGTGGTTTTCCAAGGAAGCAAAGAATATTGCTGAAAGACAAACCCGCGATCGGCTCCGGGTCGATTAACTGGGTTAGAATCCACTGTAATATAGCCTGCGGTGGGTTTTAAAAAGCCAGCAATCACATTCAGTAAAGTTGATTTTCCACAGCCAGAAGGGCCTAACAAGCAGGCAAATTCACCCGGTTTTATACTTAAATTGACTGAATCAAGAACATGATTAATATGTCCTCGTCGTTGAAAGGTAACCGAAATTCCTTCGACTTGTACTGCTCCTTTGGTCGTGACTGACTGTTCCAATTGCTGCATTATCATTATGTTTGTTTCTCAAGTGACGATGAGTCGTGAAATTATGATTAGCTATCTTGCTTTTTGATGGTACGCCAAGGCATTAAATGGCTCATGAGTTTACTTACAGCCCAAGAACTTAATGCACCCATTAAACCAATGAGTAACATTCCCATGACAATTGGGGGATAGTTTGAGGTGACATAAGATTCCCAAGTGATGTAACCAACACCATAACGTCCTGCCAAAATTTCTGCGGTGACTAAACAAAACCAAGCATTTCCCATACCAATTGTGAGTCCACTGGCAATACTAGGAAGAGAACCGGGAATGACAATATCTTTGAAAATATGCCAAGGTTTTGCCCCCAAACATTGACCGACGCGGATCAAAATTGTGTCGTGTAATGTACTTTCAACGCCTTTGATTGTGCTGATTAAAATGGGAAAAAATGCACCAATAAAGGTAATGTAAACCATGCCTGTTTCAGCATTGGGAAACATTAAAATTGCTAGGGGAATCCAAGCGACAGCAGGAATCGGACGCAACAATTCGAGAGGAGGCATGAAGAAGTCTTCGATTTTTTCAAACCAACCTACTGCAACGCCTAAAATAACGGCTAAAATGGACGCGATCGCGTAACCTAAAATCACTCGCTGAATGCTAGAACGGAGGTGTACTCCCGGATTGCTCGTAAAAAATTCAAGAGTCGCTTTAAAAACTTCCACTGGGGAAGGAACTAACTGAAAATTAATCAAAAATTTGAAGTTAACCGCGCATAAAATTTGCCAACCCAGAAAGAACAAAACCAAAGCAAAGCAACGCCGGATCGTGCGATTTGACCAAAGAATTGACTTAATCGCAGCAAACACTTGTACATACCAACGGGGATTGGATTTATTCACAACCAAAGGAGTTGTGAGTGCCATAATGAAACCTCTCTTAACAATACAACTCAGTAATTGTTGTTGGCAGTGACTTTAGCCAAAAGTTAGTTCAGCAGTCTGTATTATTGCTATCAGCCCAAAAGCAGCAAGGATGCACTCTGAAGGTAATAACAAAATTCGATTGATAACTGCCGACAACAAATGCAGTACCACTTGAAAATCTAGCGTCGCGACCCAATAAGTACGGGTTGACGGCTCGCAAAAAGGGTTTGTAAACCTCGGAAGGCCATCATTTCTCCCCCAGTTTTTGCCGCATAAGCTTGTGCTTCTGATTCAAGAAGAAAAGCTGAAACTTCATCATCTTGGGTGACATAGTAGGCATTTTCAGCAAAAAGCTTCCAACCATTTTCGCGGTCATGGACAAACATGACATCGGCTGCTTTTCCTTCAGCTTGTAGTTCTTCTAAGGCTTTGAGCATATTTGGAACAGAAGCAAAGTTTTTGACTTTTTCTTCTTCTTGTACCCAGAACTGTGCTGCTAATTTGGGGTCTTCAATAGGTTCTCCGGTTAAGGCATCTTCCCCAGTAATTTGATAACTCTCTGCCATAGAAATTACTTCGTCGTACTCTAAACCAAGTTCTTCCATGGCGGTTTGCATATAGCTTTCATCAATCCAATTTGTGACTTCTTCTGGATCGACTGGCTTTTCAATTTTGCCTAAACTGGTAAGGGTAGCAATGCTATTTTTTAGGGCTTCAACTTGCACTTCTCGAATGGTGGGGTCTAACGGTTGCAGACCCGAAGGGCCAAGGAACATATAAACAACTTCTTTTTCAATTCCCGACCATTCTTCAATTTGAGTTGAAATGCCTTCTGGGTCGTCTCGGAACATTTGATTCGCTTCTAAAACCGCTTTTAAGTAAGCCACAACGATTTCAGGATGTTCTTCGGCAAAATCAGAACGAACGACGATGCCATGAAGTGTTGGGACTCCAGTTTGTGCGCCGTCAAAAATCTTTTTCGCAAATCCTCGGAACTGAAATAATTCGCCAAAAGGAACAAAGTCAGCATGAGCATCAATTTGACCAGTGCGGAGGCTAGAACCACCGACCTCTGGGGCTTGGCTAATTAAATTGACATCGGATTCTGGGTCGAGTCCGGCATCATTTAAGGCTTTGAGAACCATCCCATGAGCCGCCGAACCAAAAGGTACAGAAACGGTTCCGCCTTTGAGATCGGCGAGGGATGTGGCTGTACTATCTTTGGGAACAACCACAGCATTTCCTGCCCCATTTGGACTATAAGCTAACGTGCCGATAAAAATGGAATTAGCATCTTGGGCTTCTTGTTGAAACTTAATTAAGTTGATGACTGCTGGAAAATCTCCCATTAAGCCAATATCAATTTGATTGGCTAACATTTTGTTGGTAATCGGCGGTCCGGATGTGTAGCTTGACCACTGAATGTCATATTCAACTCCTTCATATTTTCCAGTGGTCGGCAAGTGTTTTTCTAAAAGTTCTAATTCCCGTACTGTCGCACCGCCAACAGCAGTATTAATGACCTGATCTTGAGTGCCAATGGCAATGCGAATTACTTTATTTGAATTACCACTAGCACTTGTTCCATCTGTGTTTGTGCTGGCACAAGAACCTAGAAATAGAACAGAGACTACCATAAAACAGGAAGCAAGTTTTTGCTGGATTTTATTAGTATTTTGCTTCATGGTTTGTTACCACTATTATTATTGAGCTAGGCATTATTAAAACGATGAATTTGCCTTCTCATCTGTAAAACCATATACATATTGTTCGAGTTCGATTAATCTACCGATAAAAATGTTAACTGGATCGATATATTTTTTTTATTGGTCAGCAATTATACGATTTCCACGCTGTAAATTACTGAGTTTTTATGGCGTTATTTTGGTTAATAAATGTAACAAAATAATTGTAGAGAAGATGATTTAATAAACAAAACCGAGAGTAGACGACATCAATAAAAAGATGCTCTCTCTCGGTGGGTTTGAGATGGAATAATCTGTTTCTATTGGAATCCGATTGTGGGGTTAAGCCAGCGTAAAATCTCCCGTTTGAGTTGATTGAGGTCGCGGGTTGATTCTTGTTTAAACCATTGCGCGATCGCGTCAAAGGGCGTAAAAATATCCCCTGTTTGCCAAGCCATATCCTGACTCAAGGGGGTGAGATGATTCCCCGGTAAAGTCTGAACTGCCGTCATACTGGGAAAACGTTGTAGCAATACTTCCTCTAAACTCCGGGTTTGATCGATATCGTCATTGCTAAACTGAATCAACAAATTGCGGCGTACCTCGTACTCTTGAGCAATAATCGCTTGGGTTTCGGCGGGACTTGGCACAAACTCCACAGTAAGCGCCGGATTTCCTTGAAATGACTCCAAAAACGGCACAGCCCGCATCGCCGGGTAATTATTATACGCCAGAAAAATATTACCTGCCCGTTTAACCTGAAACGCACTCCCGATCAGTAAATGTAGTTTGCACCCCATACTGTGACCCAACCCATAAATCGGTAGATAATCCTGTCCCAAGCGGTTTTGGGCTTGTAAACGGTCGAAAACTGACTCAAACTGACTGAGAACCTGGCGGGCGATCGCACCGTGGTCAAACGTACTTAAAAACGGCGTGGCAATTACACCATAACCCTGCTTAGGCAACCATTCCAAAAGAGTACGATAACTCAAATGGGGCGCTGTTCCCACCAAAGCCCCACCGAGAAAATGAATCATACCCAGGGGTTGTCGGGGAAGGATGACCCAATTGCCGGAAATTTCTTGCCAATTCATTAATTTTGTTGTTTGTTGTTTGTTGTAAAGCATTAACGAAAATGCAGCCTCGCATCCATACCCTGAGAACGCAAACGAGTATTCCAAGCCTCTGCGGTACTGCGAGACGCAAACGGTCCAATCGCTAAATGCAGTCCCAACGGTTGAGAACGTTGCTGGATAACATCCGGTTGTAGCCCCAACGCCAAAGCCTCTTGAGTCATAGCATCTAGACGATTGGCATCAGAAACGGGGATAACCACTAAAAACCGTCCATTGCGATCGCCCTCCATCCCATTGAGAGAACTCGGAAGAACTTTAGGATTACGATTGGGCAATACCCCCGTTGACAACCCCGTATTACCCGGATATACAGAGACATTCGCCGTTACAATACTTGCCTGA
The DNA here is from genome assembly GCA_035968055.1 of Jaaginema sp. PMC 1080.18. Lineage (GTDB taxonomy): Bacteria > Cyanobacteriota > Cyanobacteriia > Cyanobacteriales > Spirulinaceae > Jaaginema. Next base: position 19,782 of record JAWQFT010000010.1, read on the forward strand.
ATCCCTTGACGGGCTAGAGAATCGGCTTGTTGCTGGGCATTAATGCGATCGCGAAATGAGCCAACTTGGATTGTGCCATCTCCCTCTCGCATAAAGGCATCTGGAACGAGACTTTGTACCTGAGACAGCAAAAACGGGTCATTGTAGCCCATCACCTCAACGCGATACACCTGTTGCGGTACGGTATTCGCGGGTAACGGGATCAAAGACGGAATCGTACTCGGAGGGATTGTCGGGTTGCGAGAAGGATAGGATTGAGTCGGACTGGGAAAACTAGAACCGGGAAACTCAAATTCATTTTGAGCTTGAGCGCTAGAAAGACTCAAACCCGAAAACGCGATCGCTATTACAATACCCTGTCCCCACTTCATCACCATAAACTCCTCAACAACTCAAAACCTTAAACCAACTCTAACTTAGAAACAACAATGCTCCCCGACAAAAATAGAATGGTCAACTTATCATAGAAAGCAAGCACCAAAAATATTGTCGTTTTTTGGCAAGTCCATATTAACTTGCCTCTAGGTTCATGAATAAAGTCGTTGTCGGACTCTCCGGGGGTGTAGACAGTTCTGTAACTGCTGCCACCTTACACCATCAAGGATATGAAGTAATTGGGCTTACCCTTTGGCTGATGAAGGGTAAAGGTCAATGTTGTTCTGAAGGGATGGTAGACGCGGCCAGAATTTGCGAACAACTCGGCATCCCGCACCACATTGTAGATACCCGCGAGTTATTTCAAACCCATATTATCGATTATTTAGTATCGGGGTATGAAGCTGGTGTAACCCCGTTACCCTGTTCTCAGTGTAATCGAGCCGTGAAGTTCGGCCCGATGCTGCAATATGCCCAAGAAAAGCTCGCAGCCCCCAAAATTGCCACGGGACACTATGCTCGGATTCAGTATGACCCAGAGCGCGATCGCTATCAACTTTTACGAGCCGTCGATCCGCGCAAAGACCAATCTTACTTCCTCTATGACCTTACCCAAGACCTCCTCGCCGGAACAATATTTCCCCTCGGAGAAATCACCAAAGACGAAACGCGACGCATAGCGGCTCAATACGACCTGACCACGGCGCAAAAGCCCGAAAGTCAGGATTTATGCCTGATCGAAGCTCACGGTTCGATGCAGTCCTTTTTGGATAAATACATCAACACCAAAGCAGGCGAAATTGTCGATTCTAGCGGCAAAGTCCTGGGACAACATACTGGCATTCATCACTATACGATTGGGCAGCGTAAAGGCTTAGGAATTGCTTCTCCTGAGCCGTTGTATGTGATGCAACTCGACCCGGTAATGAATCGCGTGGTGGTCGGTCGTCGTGAAGAAGCCACCCAACCCTACTGTATTATCAATCGAGTGAATTGGGTTTCGATTGCCGAACCGACTACCCCAATTCAAGCTCAGGTACAAGTCCGCTATCGTTCTCAAGCTGTTCCGACGCAGGTTGTCCCCCTAGATGATAACCGCCTAAAACTGCTGTTCGACGAACCGCAATTTGGCATTACTCCCGGTCAAGCGGCGGTTTTGTATGAAGGGGACAAGGTACTTGGTGGCGGCATTATCGAGCGTTTTCAGGGTTGATGACGGGGGATTTGTCAACGATAAGGAAAATCCTGGGGAATAGCGACAGTGGTTGCTACATCAGGAGGGAGGGGACGAGCAAAGTAATAACCTTGACCAAATTCACAGTCGAGACTTTGGAGGAGTTTGACATCTTCTGGGGTTTCGACTCCTTCGGCGATCGCCTCTAAATTGAGACTGCGAGCGAGGAGTAAAATAGTTTTGACAATATCTAAACTTTTGGCGTTTTGGCTCATCTTTTGGGTAAAGGAGCGATCGATTTTGAGGGTATCGAGAGGGAGAGATTGTAAATAGGCTAAAGAGGAATAACCCGTACCAAAATCATCAATAGAAAGTTTAATTTGATGCTCTTTGAGGGATTGTAGTAAACGAGTTAGGGTAGCCGTATTTTCCATTAAGACGCTTTCCGTGATTTCGAGCTTCAAACAAGACCCCGAAATTTGATATTGCCTTAATAAAGAATTGATGTAGGGCAAAAGTTCGGGATCGAGGAATTGTATCCCGGATAAGTTGACGCTAATATACCAATGGGGTTGATAACAGCCTTGTTGTTGCCATTGTTGGATTTGAGCGCAGGCGTTTTGCAAAATCCAGCGACCGAGGGGAACGATTAAGCCAGTTTCTTCGGTAATGGGAATAAAGCGATCGGGGGAGATAATGCCTCTGAGGGGGTGATGCCACCGAATTAAAGCTTCAAAACCTTTGATTTCGCCTTTATTGAGGCAAAATATGGGCTGATAGTTGAGATGGAAGTGTTGGTTTTGGACGGCTTCTTCGAGTTCGGATTCGAGTTGCAAACGCTGACTCAAAGTAATTTGCATCTGGGGATCAAAGATGGCGTAATGATGCTGGCTGGCTTGGGATTTGGCGTAATACATCGCAGTATCCGCAGCCCGGAGATAGTCTTGAGCGCGACGGTAGTTGAGTTCGGAGAGGACTATACCAATGTCGCAGTTCGCGATACCGAGATAGCGATCGCGTCCGATATATTGGAGTTCGGTTTGCAGTTTTTGGGTTTTGCGTTGCGCGGCGTTGGGATCGTTGATTCCTTTAGATAATAAGGCAAGTTCGTCTTTCCATAACCGTGCCAAAAAATCTCCAGGTTCGAGGTATTTTTGCAGATGTTCGATGATTTGACCTAAAAATTGTTCGGCCATGTCGTCCCCAAAACTGTATTCAATGGTTCTAAGACGACCGAGATGGATGAAAAACAAGGTAAAGGGGGAGTTTTTGGCGATCGCGTCTTGGATTTGCGCCAAGATCGCATTTTGGTTCGGTAAGCCTGTTGTCGTGTCGTAATGAGCTAAATATTGCCAATTGGAGATGGCTTTCGCCAGTTGTTGTTTTTGTTCTCGTTCTCGTCGCACCAAGGCTGCGGTTTTGTGCAACACTTGGGTTAAATCCCAAAAATCAATGGGTTTCGTTAAGAAATCAAACGCTCCCCGATTCATAGCCGCGCGAATGTTGGTCATATCCCCATAAGCTGACACCACCACCGCTTTTAAAGTGGGATTAATCTTAGGAATGGCTTTGAGTAGGGTCAAACCATCCATATCCGGCATATTAAGATCGGTCAGTACCACATCAATATCTTTGAAGCTTTTTAAAGTTTCAAGGGCAGAGCGGCCATTGAGGGCGAAGATAAATTGAAACTCTCTTGTTTGAATGCGATCGCTAAAACGCCGTTCGATCAGACGCTTTAACTCGGTTTCATCATCCACAACAAGAATCGTTATGGGTGGGGCTGGCATGGTAAGGCGATCGTAAACTCCGTATATTGACCGATTTCGCTGTGGAACGTTAAGTTTCCTCCATGTTGCTCAACAATGATATTTTGAGCTAGGGATAGTCCTAAACCCGTTCCTTCTCCTGGGGGTTTGGTGGTTACAAAAGGATCGAACAAATGGCGAGTTAATTTTGCGGGAATGCCACTACCATTATCTCGCAACGAAATTTTAATACTGCGATCGCCAGCACGAGTTTTGAGGTGTAATTGGGGTTGGAATGTAGCTTGTTGCTTTTGTTTGTGATACAGGGCATAACAAGCATTATCCACCAAGGCGATCGCGGCTCGGCTAAAATCAGACGGGACAACCCAAATCGTCTCCACAGTTGGGTCATAGTCCGTGACAATCTCCAGGGAAAATTCGGGATAACGAGCGCGAAAGCTTTGATACGCCAACTGAGTTGCTTGGTTGAGTAAGATATCCAATACGGTGGCTTCCCAGTGGGGTTGGCGATCGCGACGGGCTAATTGCATCATACTTTTAATTGTCTGTTCGGCTCGCTGACTGTGGTGATAAATACTGTTGATGTCTTCGCGAACTTCTTGAAGAAGGTGCTTCGTTTCGGGAGATTGACTTATTTCCGAACTATTTAACAATTCTGTAAGATTGGTGACGGCAATTTCAGCGTAATTAGCCACAAAATTGAGGGGATTTCGCAACTCATGGGCAATTCCCGCCGCTAATGTCCCTAGAGCCGCTAATTTCTCTTGAGCCAGCATTCGTTTTTGGGCTGCTTGGAGGCGTAAGTGGACGCGAATGCGAGCCAAAACATCCACGGCTTCAAAGGGTTTGCTAATATAATCCACTGCACCAATAGATAAGCCTTTGACTTTATCAACGGTATCGCTCAAAGCCGTCATAAAAATCACCGGGATATCTTCAGTTTCCCGATTGGCTTTGAGACGACGGCAAGTTTCAAAACCATCAATTCCCGGCATCATTACATCGAGTAAAATGAGAGCGGGTTTTTCTTCGGCAATTTGCGCGAGGGCTTCAGTTCCGTCAGTGGCGATCGCAAGTTCAAATCCTTCATTCATCAGGGTGTAAGACAACACTTTGAGATTAGTCGGATTATCATCCACAATCAGAATCAGGGGCAAGGACATTGTACAAAAATTGTTTAATCGTACTGAGTTGGAAGTTTTGACACCAATCTAGAAATGACTCGGTAAAAGCTGCATATCGCGGCTGGTTTTGTTGCAAAAAGCGAACTTCTTTTTCTAAATCGAGAAGACGACCGCGTTTTGCTAATTTTAACCATTGCTGCAAAATTTCTGGATGGGGAAGGTCGGGAAAATCCGCAGGTAGTCCTACCACATTTTGAGGAGCGATCGCGTTTTGAGTCGAGGATTCAACCCAGGTAAGTTGTAAGCACTCCTGAATTTTGTGGAGGAGTTTGGGGAATTGAAGGGGTTGATTCAGAAAATCTACAGTCAGAGTTGCTGCTTTTCCAACCGGGAAATGGGGACATTGAGGTAATCCTTGCCCCATAACCAGAATAACCAAACCAACGGTGTTTGACAGAGACTCGGCTTGCTCAGAAACATATTCAGACAGTAGGGTAGCATCCCAGAGAATCAAATCCGGTTGAAACTGCTCGATCTGCTGCTGACTTTCGCGGCTATCCCTGGCAACTTCTAGGGTAAAACCCAATAATTGCAACCAATTTGAGATTTGTAATTGTTGGGAGCGATCGCGATCGATAATCAAAATTTTCCGCTTGCGACCTTGAAGTTTGTATTCTAAATGCAAGCGATCGCCTCGATTAACGGGGGGTTGCTGCGATCGCGTCACGTTTAAGTCGAAACTAAAAATACTGCCTTGATGGGGAATACTACTCGCGCTCAACTCTCCCCCCATCAACTGCACCAATTGTTGCGCGATTTCCAAACCCAAACCAAACCCCAAATCTCGGTCTTGGCGATCGCTTCCCTGCTCAAATGGTAGAAAAATCTTCGTCAATTCTTGGGAGGTTAAGCCTTTCCCCGTATCCTCCACTTGAAAACGCAGATGTTGTTGTAACTCTTGAGGATCGCAAGTCAAACATTGCACCCGCAACGTCACTTGACCGCTATGAGTAAACTTAACCGCATTTTCCAAGAGATTTAATAACACCTGTTGTAAGCGTTTGCGGTCGATTTGCACCAACCGAGGTAAATTGGCATCCAAATCGCTCATTAATTCGATGCCTTTCTCTTGGGCTTTAAGGATACATAAATTAATGATATCTCGTAAAATCTGATGTAAATCGCAGCTTTCTGGATTCAATTCCAGTTTACAAGCATCTAACTTCGCCAACGTCAAAATATCATTAATTAAAGTCAATAAATACGTCCCGCATTGATAAATTACCGCCAAACCCTGATGCTCGGTTAGAGTACCTTGGGGCGATCGCCGCAGAATTTGGGTATAGCCTAAGATACCGTTGAGGGGCGTGCGTAGCTCGTGGCTCATTTGGGCTAAAAAGCTGCTTTTGGCTTGATTGGCTTGTTCTGCGGCTTCCTTGGCTTGTTTGAGCTTCATTTGAGAATCCCGCAGAGCATCTTCAGTGCGTTTGCGCTCGTCAATATCGGTCATAAAGCCTTCGAGGGCGATCGCCTCTCCCGCTTCATTAAAAATCCCCTGGCCTTTCTCCCAAATCCACTTGGCTTGACCGGAAACCGTCACAATGCGATACACCAACTGAAACGGCTCTCGACGCTCCACCGCAGCAGAGATATCGCGCCGCACCCAAGCCCGGTCATCGGGATGAGTTAAATTCTCAAAAGAAATTCTGTGATTTCCCAAGAGACTTTGGGGAGTATAACCCGTTAACTCAGTGCAACCCTCGCTGACCACTTCCATCGTCCAATGTTCGTCGTAAAGATTGCGATAAGCCATACCGGGTAAATTACTCATCAGCATTGCCAAAGCACGTTGTTTTTCTCGCAATTGGGCTTCTGTGGCTTGGCGATCGCGAATTTCCTGTTGCAGTTGCTCGGTACGCTGTAGAATATTTGCTTCCAGGGTATCTTGGGATTGTTGGAGTTGCTGCATCATCTGAGCAAAAGACTGAGCCACCGCATCCAACTCGCGAATCCTAGAGGGGTAGGGGGGTTGATGCCAAGACCCTTGGGCGATCGCCTGACTGACTTGACTCAAACGCTGAATCGGAGTGATAATTGCCCGACTCACGATCGCCGCAATACTACTCCCCAAAATCAAAGTCAAACCGCACAGTAAGAAAATATCCTGGGTATTGTTGGGTAAATAAGCCCCTAAGTCTTCTGGAGGCAAAGTTAATGCCAACAACCAATCCAAACCATGACTGTTCTGAATCGGAGTCACGCCGACTAGATAACCGCGGCCTTGGTATTGCCAAAATAACTGTTGGGGCGTTTGTAGAGCATCAAGAGAATCATATTTTTGTTGGAGTAATTCTATTTCTCCCTCAAACAAAGACCAATCCACCGCCGTCTCCCCAGCATTAGGGAAAGACTGAGATTGGGCGATCGCATTTCCCTGGCGATCGAACAAGAACAAATGACCGTGCCATTGATGTTCTGCATCGAACCACAACTGGTTTAACCAAGCGCTCACAGCCTTGAGGCTAACATCTGCGACTAAAACCCCCATCAATTGTCCGGCGGTATCCCAAAACGGCGTAGCGGCAGAAACGATCCTTGGAGATGTTTGATTATCGTTCTCCGCAAGACTGCTCCAAACCGAGCGCTTTTGGGCGATCGCTTGGCGATACCAAGGACGCTTTCTGGGGTCAGATTCGGTATCCGTACCTAAAACCGCAGACTCTTTCCCCTCAGCATCTAGGGTTGTCGTCCGGTTAACCCATTGGGTGGCGCTGTCTAGCCGTTGAGCCTGCAACGAACCATCGAGACGACGATAAACTCCCGTAAACTCCCCTTGTTCCCCCCCGCCCCCTAAAAACATCAATTCTGGGAAAACATCGCTAATTTGCCTTGCAAAATGCTGCTGCATGATACTCAAGTCTGCGGCATTCCAGAAGTTTTCCTGTTGCTTGAGTACATTCAAAGTCACTTGATTGGCACGATAAGGTAAATCGAGATAAATTTCGAGACGTTGTTCGAGGCGATCGCCCATATCTTGACTCAAATGGGCGATCGCCTTCGTCATCATTTGTTGACTATGTTGCAGTGATAACCACCCCGTGAATATCACCGCCGTCGCAATCCCGCAAACGAGCGGTAGAATCACAACCCAACGTAACGGAATCTTTAAATAGTTCAATGGCCTCGTCAGGGACTGCATTGACTCGCTTGTTAACAACACGACACAATCCTAACAAGCTAATGTCCGATCCGCCGTAATGTCCGATGCCGAAAAGGATATGATGACTCAACTGTACTCGCTGTTACAAAATTTCTTGATTGTCGGTGCTAGAAAGTGACAGGTTCGCTTTATAAATAGAAAGAAACGAATAGAAGATTTAGTTGAGGAGTAGAACCCTTGAAAAAGGTAGAAGCTATTATCCGTCCTTTTAAACTCGATGAAGTGAAAATCGCCCTGGTCAATGCCGGAATTGTCGGCATGACAGTTTCTGAAGTACGCGGTTTTGGTCGTCAGAAGGGTCAAACCGAACGCTATCGCGGTTCTGAGTATACTGTCGAGTTCCTGCAAAAACTGAAAATAGAAATCGTAGTTGACGATACCCAAGTTGAGATGGTGATCGAGAAAATCATCGCAGCCGCTCGCACGGGTGAGATCGGTGACGGTAAGATTTTCGTCGGGCCTGTCGATGATATTGTCAGAATTCGCACGGGTGAAAGAGAAGCGGAAGCAGTGTAAAGACATCCCACAACGCCTATTGAGCATTTGCAGGCAGGAACTTACTCCTGCCTTTTTTATTAGTTGTTGGTTATTAGTTGTTGGTTGTTGGTTGTTGGTTGTTAGTTGTTGGTTGTTAGTTGTTGGTTGTTGGTTGTTGGTTGTTGGTTGTTCGCCAACATCCCCAATGCCCACTGCCCAAGACCTACTGCCTAATCTCCCCCGATTGCCCACTGCCCAAGACCTACTGCCCAATCCCTACTGCCCCTTAGAGGCTGATAACTGAAAATCCCCCGATTGCCGACTGCCCAAAACACTGATGACTGATAACTGATGACTGATAACTGAAAAAGCTGCCCCTTAGAGGCTGGTCACTGAAAACCCCCCCATTGCCGTTTCTAATTGAGTCGCAAGAGCCAGTAGAGTAGCTTCGGCGGCAGGTTTACCGACGATTTGCACTCCCACGGGTAAGCCTTGGGGATCGAATCCTGTGGGCAGCGCGATCGCGGGTTGTCCGGTAGCATTAAAAGGCGGACAAGGAGCAATCCAGTTGATAATTCGCTCTAACGTCTCGGCTGGGGCTAAATCCGCCCATTCCCCAATTTTAATCGTCGGGTGCATATAAGTCGGCAACAGCAAGGCATCGTAAACCTGGAAAAATGCCACAATTTGCCGCGACAGGATTTGCATCTGCGTCACCGCTTGTAAATACTCCCCGGCTGACCCAGATTGCTCTAAAATCCAAGCATTCATCTTGCTGAGAGCCATTCCTGGAACGCCAGCCGCCGCAATTCCCGCTTGCCACACCGTTCTAAATGAGTCCGCAAAGCCCGATACATCAGGACAAGCGACTTCGAGGTGATGACCCAGGTTTTCTAGGTGTTGGGCTGCGGTTTGAACGGCTTGTTGGCAAATTGGGTCGGCAGCCCCCACTGGAGGAATTTCTGTAGCTAAGGCGATGCGGAGGGGAGGCAGTTCTTGTTGACTGGCTGCAAGGAAGGAAACCGAGGGATCGCTCAACCAATAGGGATCTCCCGTGATATAACCCGATATAACATCTAACAGTGCGGCGGTATCTTTGACAGTGCGAGTCAAAAAGCCTTGGGTCGAAATGCCGCTTTGGAAGTCCCCCACGGGAGCATGAGATACCCGTCCGCGACTGGGTTTGAGACTTACCAAACCGCAACAAAACGCCGGGCCGCGTAAAGAACCACCGCCATCCGAGCCATGAGCGACGGCACACAGACCCGCCGCCACCGCCGCCGCCGCGCCACCACTCGAACCGCCGGGGGTGTAGTCTAAGTTCCAGGGGTTACGAGCGGCAGGAAAGCCTGGGGGTTCGGTGTAGGGCAGAGAACCGAGTTCTGAGGTGGCAGTTTTGCCCAGAATGACAAATCCGGCTTCTTTGAGACGAGTGACAACACCGCCATCGTAGGGAGGGATGTTGTCTTTTTGGATGTGCAGGCCGTAGGTTTGGGGCATATTAGCGACGGCATTGAGGTCTTTAATCGCTGTGGGTACGCCAAAAAAGGGCGGTAATTCGGCTGGATCGCTGATTTTGGCGATTTCTTCGGTTTGGGCGGTAGCGTGGGCGATCGCGCTTTCTGTGGCGATGTGGAAGAAGCTACCGAGTTGGGGATTGAGGCGATGAATGCGATCGAGATATTGTTCGGTCAGTTCTAAAGGAGAAATGACGCGATCGCGAATCATTTGGGCTTGGTCTAAGGCACTTGTCCAAGGGTTAAACATTTTTTGTTATTGGTTGTTGGTTGTTAGTTGTTGGTTGTTGGTTGTTGGTTGTTGGTTGTTGGTTGTTAGTTGTTGGTTGTTGGTTGTTGGTTGTTAGTTGTTAGTTGTTAGTTGTTCGCCAACATCCCCAATGCCCACTCCCAAGACCTACTGCCTAATCTCCCCCGATTGCCCAAAAACTACTGCCCACTGCCCAAGACCTACTGCCTAATCTCCCCCCGATTGCCGACTGCCCAAAAAACTGATGACTGATGACTGATGACTGATAACTGAAAAAGCCTACTACCCAAAACACTGATAACCAAACCTTATACTGATGCAGTAACTACAGGCAAATCAAACCAAAAAGTTGTGCCAACACCGAGTTCGCTAATAAGACGAATTTGGGTGTGATGTTTCTCAATAATATTTCTCACAATTGATAGCCCCAGTCCCGTACCTTCTAAAGTGTGAACGCGATTTTCAACGCGATAAAAGCGATCGAAAATGGCTTGTTGTTCCTCTGGGGCAATGCCCGATCCTGTATCCGATACTTCGATACGCACTTTCTGGGCATTGCCAAAATCTTCTAGGAGATAAGCCCTAGCAACAATTTTGCCTCCGGTTTCTGTGAATTTTAAAGCATTGCCAATCAAGTTGGCTAAAACTTGTAACAACAAGTCATAATGACCCATGACACAGGGCAAATTCGGCTCTATTTCTTGTTTGAGTTGAATCCCTTTGTCTTTGGCGTTGAGTTGATAAGTGCGTAAAATTTGTTCGATGGGGCGAGCAATTTCTACGGCTTCTAAGGTATAGGTATTAGAAGATTCTAGCCGCGATAAATCTAAAACATCGTTAACTAAGCGTGTCAGACGATCGGTTTCGTGATTGGCGGTGTGGAGAAATTCTAAGCGTTCTTCTGAGCTTAAATCTTCACCGTATTCGTAAAGGGTTTCTATAAAGGATTTTATGTTAAATAAAGGCGTTCTGAGTTCGTGGGAAACATTACTAATAAATTGACCTTTGGCATCGTTGAGTTCTACTTCGCGGGTGATATCTTGTACCGTCATCGCAATACCTCTAATATTTTCGCGATCGCGATCTAAAACTTGAGTCAAAAGGATGCGTAAGGTACGCTTGGTGGGTTCGGTTAGGGTGACGCGGTACTCACTGGCTTCGGGGTCGCGACCGCGATCTTCGCTAATATGAGTTTCGGGGGCTTGATGTTCTCCCGCAGCAATTTGATACAAGGGACGGGTCAGTTTAACTGTGACATTGGCGGGTAATTCGTGGAGGATATTCTTGCCAATGAGTTCTCGCTCTTGCCAGTTGAAAATGTGTTTGGCGGTGGGATTAACTAAGATGGTACTGAGGTTAGTATCGAGCAAGATTGCGCCGTCGGCAATGGTTGAAACTAAGGTTTCTAGTTTGGCTTTTTCTGAGGTGAGTTCTTCGATATTTTGTTCTTCGTACCGTTCTAAACGTTCGGCCATTTCGTTGAAGTTGTAAATTAATTCTCCGAGTTCGCCGCCGAGGGGTAAGTCAATTCTTTGTTTGAAGTTACCTGCTGCAATATTTTTAACTCCAACTAATAGCTCTTTAATCGGACTGGTAATGGTCAAGGCATTTAAAACTACGCCGAGAATTACCATTGTCCAAATTGAAATAAAAACGGCGATTGTGACATCGCGCGTTAAGTTGGAATAGGCAACAACGGTGGGATTGGCATTAATGCCTAATGCTAATACTCCTAAGTATTGATTTTCGTAATTAAGGGGGACAAAAACATCAGTAACTTCGCCGTCGGGGGTATGGTGTTGCCGTACCATAGGTACATCGGCATTTTTGGCATAACTTTCGGGGAGTTCGATGTGGCGCTTGATGGTGAGGGAGTTTTGAACGGCGGCTTCTGAGTAGGGGATGCCGAAGAAAATTTCGCCTTCTTTGTTGGCATAAATGAGGTAGCGAACGCTGGAGGTACTGCCATAAAAGCGGGAAGAAAAACGGGCGACTTCGGTGAGATTGCGATCGGCGATGAGGGGGGAAACATTGGCGGCCAAAAGTAAGCCTAAATCCCGACCAAAACGGGTATCATTCATGCGGGCATCTTGCTGAATTGAGTTGACTGCCCAAAATGTCAACCCACTCATAATTAAGGAAACAACTAAGGTGGCAGCCGCCATTAATCGGGTCTGAAGGGTGAATTCAGACCACCATTGATGCAATATTGTCCGAATGGTTTTGAGTAGGGCTAACAAGGTTAGTTTAGGGGGGAATCAGTACATTAGGGCGATCGCGTTATGGGGAAAATAACGTTCCTTTGTTGCATTTTTGACCGGGGAACTTCAGGGCTATTGTATCGAGTTTTTGAGGAGAAATGGGTTGTTTAACGATTCAGACGATGACCGATATCTCTGCGATAATAAATACCGTCAAACTCGATGCAGTCTATGGCGGTATAGGCTTTGGCGATCGCGTCGTTAAAGTCTTCACCTACTGCGGTTACGCCCAAAACTCGTCCCCCGTCGGTGAGGGTTTGGGGTTGTTTGTATTTTGTCCCGGCATGAAAAACGATCGCCCCAGTCGCTTCGGCTTCGGCAATGCCTTGGATGGGAAAGCCTTTGGTATACGCCCCAGGATAGCCTTGAGAAGCGGCGACAATGCACACGGCACTACCGGGATGCCATTCTAAGGGGGGGAGTTGGTCGAGACGTTGTTCGATACAAGCTAGGAGGATTTCTTCGAGGGGGGTTTTTAGTAAAGGTAGAATTGCCTGGGTTTCGGGATCGCCGAAGCGACAGTTAAATTCGAGGACGCGACAGGTTTGGTTTGCGTCGATGGTTAACCCAGCGTAGAGTACGCCGCAATAATCAATACCACGGGCGTTGAGGGTGGCAATGGTGGGTTTGAGGATGGTGTCTTGGATGGTTTGCAGTAGTTGGGGGCTAACAAGGGGGGTTGGGGCATAAACTCCCATACCGCCAGTGTTGGGCCCGGTATCCCCTTCGCCGATTTGTTTGTGGTCTTGGGCAGGCAGGAGGGGACGCACGGTTTTGCCGTCGGTGATGGCGAGGACTGAGACTTCTTGCCCGGTGAGAAATTCCTCGATGACCAGTTTGCGAAAGCCTTGTTCCCAAAGATCGGCGATCGCGTTTTGGGCTTCAGTCACGGTGGTGGCGACCACTACGCCCTTGCCGGCGGCTAATCCGTCGGCTTTGACCACAATGGGCGCACCTTGCTGGTTAACGTAGGTTTGGGCGGCTTCTGGGTCGGTAAAGCTTTGGGATACCCCGGTGGGAATGCCTGCTTCCGCCATGAGGTCTTTGGCCCAGGTTTTACTGGCTTCGATTTGCGCCCCGGCTTGGCTCGGCCCGAATACTTTAATATTTTGTTGGCGCAGATAATCGCTAATGCCTTTGGCGAGGGGTAATTCCGGCCCGACGACGACAAAGCTAACACCCTGGACTAAGGCAAAGCGGGTAATGCCTTCAAAGTCATCCACCCGCATGGGCATATTGTGACAGCGTTCTAACTGGGCTGTACCGCCGTTTCCGGGAATACAGATAATTTGTTTCACTTGGGGCGATCGCAATAAGGCCCAGGCGATCGCTTGTTCTCGGCCGCCGTTACCGACTACTAAGATTTTCATGTTTATTTTTCACTCCCGTACAACACACAACAACCCTTCAATTTCACTCGCAGCATATTATGACATGAGGGATGACTGCGAGGCAGCCACAAAACAATGGCACAATAGATATATAGTTTACATTTGTTTACATTTAAATCAATATTATGTATTTGACTTGGTTCGATAGCAACTCTTGGTTGATTGAAGTGGGGGATACCCACATTTTGCTCGATCCCTGGTTGGTGGATTCCTTGGTATTTGGGAAATTGCCGTGGTTGTTTAAAGGGACGCGATCGCGCGAACGCATCATTCCCAGTAAAATTGATTTAATTTTGTTATCCCAAGGATTAGAAGACCACGCTCATCCGGCAACATTAAAACAACTCGACCGCGATATCCCCGTGTTTGCCTCTCCCAGTGCGGCTAAAGTTGTACGGGATTTGGGTTATACACAAATTATTACCCTCGAACACGGTCAAAATCACCGTTGGGGCGATCGCCTCAATATCCAAGCTGTCCCCGGTTCGCCTTTAGGCCCCCTGGTCACGGAAAATGGCTATATTATTCGCGATCGTATCCTCGAAACCAGCCTGTATTACGAACCCCACGGCCACCACTCCGAAATGCTCAAAACCCAAGGCCCTATTGATGTGGTCATTTCCCCGGTGGTCGATCTCAGTTTGCCATTCGGAGCGACCATTATCCAAGGTTTTAGTAGCGCCCTCCAAATGTGCGAATGGCTGCAACCGCAAGTGTTGATTCCGACGGCTGCGGGGGGAGATGTAGAGTTTACCGGGCTACTCAATAATTTTATTGAAGCGAGAGGCAGTATTGACGCAATCCGGGTAAAACTGGCTAAGGCGAATCTCCCCACTCAACTCCTCGAACCCACACCCGGAGAGCGTTTTGCCGTGCCGATCGAGCAGTCGTCGCCCAGTTTGTAGATAGTCGTCCGCCGGGAAATTAGTCGAATAAAAAGCAAAAACTAACGTCAGTTCGGGTTAAGACCATTTTTCGACTGATTTCACGAGTGAATAGGCGTTACAGCCAACAGGAAAATCAGGGTTTTAGCTTAACCATTTTACCCTTATCATCAGTTCGAGCCGAAACAGATATTTATCTAAAATGTCGGGGTGAAGACCCCCGTTATACGGATGTTAGCGGTGGGATGAAACCCCGACCAACAAATAGATATCTCCAACAATGAACTTACAACCCTTGAAATAGCGTGGTAAAAGTTGAGTTTCTGGAGATGTCTAATAAACTGCGTAGCATCCATATTTTAGCAACTTCTTGGTGCGGAATGCACTGCCGCTTTCCACCTCGAATTCAATTCGAGGTGGGTCGGCAGTCAAAGCAGGACATCCTATGCTAAACTATGTTTAGGTTATTGAAGTTGGCATAAATGTTGGTCTTAGAGTTCAAAGTTAGAGCTAAAAAACATCAATATACAGCCATAGACGAGGCCCTACGCACCGCCCAATTTGTGCAAAATAAATGCTTGCGCTTTTGGATGGATAATGAAAAAGTGAACAAGTATGACCTCAATAAATATTGCCGTGTATTAGCTCATAATTTTGGCTTTGCTAACAAACTGAACTCGCAAGCTAGACAGTCTAGTGCCGAACGAGCATGGTCAGCTATCTCTCGTTTTTACGACAACTGTAGAAAGAAAATACCCGGTAGAAAAGGATTCCCACAATTTAAGAAAAATTGCCGTTCTGTAGAATATAAAAATACAGGCTGGAAATTAGACTTAACGACTAAGAAAGCTATTACTTTTACTGATAAGAATAATATTGGTAAAGTTAAGCTATTAGGTACTTACGACTTAAACTTTTACCCAATTGAGTCGATTAAAAGGGTTAGGTTAATTCGTAGGGCTGACGGTTACTATTGTCAGTTTATCTTGTCAGTTGACGTAAAAGTGGATACTGAGCCAGCTAATAGTGTAATCGGCTTAGATGTAGGGTTAGAATCTTTCTACACCGACCAAAAGGGACATAAAATTAGTAACCCTAGATTTTTAAGAAAAGGAGAAGCTAAACTCAAAAGACTGCAAAGAAGACTATCTCGAAAAAAGAAAGGTTCTTCTAACAGAAAGAAAGCTAGACAGCGATTGGCTAAGGCTCATCTTAAAATAAGTAGACAACGTAAAGACTTTGCTGTGAAGTTAGCAAGGTGCGTAATTCACTCTAGCGATGTGATAGTCTATGAAGATTTAAGGATTAAGAACTTAGTTAAAAATCATTGTTTAGCTAAATCAATTAATGATGCAGCGTGGTATCAGTTTCGAGGATGGCTTGAATATTTAGGAGAAAAACACGGCAAGATAACTATTGCTGTCCCTCCTCAATATACATCTCAAAACTGTTCTAACTGTGGCAAGAAAGTTAAAAAATCCCTATCTACAAGGACTCATGTTTGTGCTTGTGGATGTCAATTGGACAGAGACGAAAACGCCGCACGCAACATCTTGAAACTTGGATTAAGTACCGCAGGGCATTCGGGAACTTGGCTACAAGATAGCCTAAACGCTTTGGGAGAGGATACCGCTACTTTTTCAGGAGAAATCCTGTCTGAGCAAGTAACCTCTGTGAACAAAGAATCCCCCGTTACAGCGACGAGAGGAGCTTAACGGTGGGAGTGTCAAATTGATAACAATTGTCGTCAGGTTACCGATTCATTGCTACAAAACTTATCCGAGCCACCTGGGTTTTCTTATCAAAATGTTTTTTACGGTCGGAAATTTACAGCGAACAATAGAAACTACTGGTTGTATGCCGTAAAAGCAGGTGATGGCTCGGTTCAGTTCTGTATTTCTCAACCCGATTTTGTCAATCCCAGCGTCATTAATGCTGACGAAATTAGCAACCAATTTATTGAAAGTATTAATCAAGTTAGCAATAATAACCCGATATTTACTGTCCAAGTGCGAGAAGGTCAAAATAACAATTCGCCTTTTATTAACTATCGCCTAAATTTGAGCAATCCCAATCGACCTGTTATTACTTTGATACGTCGAGGGTGTTGTATCAACTGGGATTAGCGATATAGGAAGGGATTAAAAACCCCGGTTTCTGACTCAAAATCTTAACTTTGCTGTATACATAAACAAGAAACCGGGATTCTAGAATAAGGGTTGTTGGTTTGGGTTTAATAAGACAACCAACAACTAAACTTTGAATTGAGTTGTAATGCGCTGCATTGCTTCTTCTACATTTTTGCGGCTATTAAATGCCGAAATCCGGAAATAACCCTCTCCGGCTGCGCCAAAACCAGACCCCGGTGTACCGACAACATGACAAGTTTGTAGCAACTTATCAAAAAAGTCCCAACTGGATAAACTATGAGGTGTTTGCAACCAAATATAGGGTGCATTAATACCGCCGTAAACTGCAAAACCTGCTGAGGTTAATTGTTCGCGAATAATCTTGGCATTTTCTAGGTAAAAACTAACTAACTCTTGGATTTGAGCTTGTCCTGCTTCCGAATAAACCGCTTCTGCACCGCGCTGAATAATATAAGAAACACCGTTAAACTTCGTTGATTGACGGCGATTCCAGAGTTTCCATAACTCTACATCCGAATTATCCGCAGCTTTAGCTGTAAGGGTTTTGGGAACAACTGTCAAAGCACAACGAGTTCCGGTAAATCCGGCATTTTTCGAGAAAGAACGAAACTCGATGGCACAATTTCTTGCCCCTTCTATTTCGTAAATGGAGTGGGGTAAACTCTCGTCGGTAATAAAGGCTTCGTAAGCTGCATCAAAGAGAATAATCGCGTTATTTTTTTGGGCATAATTCACCCATTTTTGTAAGTCTGCTTTCGTCGCAGTTGCTCCCGTGGGATTATTAGGAAAACAGAGATAAATTAAATCGACTTTTTCAGAAGGAAGTTGCGCTGTGAAATTATTTGCGGCTGAAATAGGGAGGTAAACTAAATTCTCATATTCGCCTTTTTCGTTAACTTCTCCTGTATGTCCGGCCATCACATTCGTATCCACATAAACGGGATATACGGGGTCTGTAACGGCAATTTTGTTATTTTTGCCAAAAATGTCAAGAATGTTGCCTGTATCGCACTTAGAACCGTCGGAAATGAAGATTTCTGAGGCATCGATATCACAACCTCTGGTTTGGAAGTCTTGTTGAGCAATTTTTTCGCGCAACCAGAGATAACCTTGTTCGGGGCCGTATCCTTTAAAAGTTTCCCGGTTGCCCATGTCCTCTACTGCATCAATCATCGCTTGACGACAAGCTTGGGGGAGAGGTTCGGTCACATCTCCAATCCCCAGTTTGATAATCGGTGCATTGGGGTTGGCTTCGACAAAAGCGTTGACGCGACGGGCAATTTCAGGAAAGAGATAACCCGCTTTCAGTTTGAGATAATTGTCGTTAATCGTTGCCATTTTTGATTAATTTTCAGTTCACTATCGCCTTAACTAGCTTACGGCCAACTGTGTCTTTGTTGTTGGTTATTAGCGTCTAAGGGGCAGTGGGCAATCGGCAATCGGCAATCGGGAGAAGTGGGATTTATGCCCCTCCAAAGATGTCAGAAACTTTGGCTCTTAGGGCGGACTTTCAAAGTGGCTCAACGCTAGAATATATAAAGGTTTCAGTCTCAAAAAGTAGATTTAAGTTTCTGGAGAGTTCGTAGTCAGGGCTTTAGCCTTGTTATCGGTTATCAGGGCGTGTCATCAATCACAAAATCCTCCCACTCTCCCCACTCTCTCACTACTGCCCACTACCTAAGACCTACTACCCAAAAAAACCCTCGTCCCAAAGGATTGACAGGCTTTGGCGGCAATTTGACTGGCAGATTGCAGGGCGGTGGTGAAATCTTGGTGCAGAATAAAGTAGCAGAATGCGCCGTGGAAGATGTCTCCCGCGCCTAATGTGTCTACCACCTCGATGGGGTCAATTGCGACGCGACCAGAGGCATTTTCGGTGCGGTAGAGGATGGGTTCTGCGCCTTGGGTGATGGCGATATGTGCAATGTTGAGGGAGACAAGATTGGCGAAAACTTGCTCGGTGGTGGTGCAGTTGGGGGGATGGAAATTGGCCGAACATATTGCGTAATCGGCATAAGGGAGGACGGTTTCAAAGCCGGATTTCCAACTGCCTCCGTCAATGACGATGGGGATTTGGTGTTGCTTGGCTTGGCGGGCAATTTCGCGACTGGCAGCCATTTGGTGACCGTCTATGAGTATAATGTCGATTTTGTCAAGGAAGTTGGGGGGAAAGTGGGTGTTGACTTGCTGTTTTTGGGCGTTGAGGGAGACGACAGCGCGATCGCCCGTGGCGGCAGTGACGAGAATGGAGGAAACTGGGGGAGACTCTGTAGCTTGGGGGGTTAAGTCGGCGATCGCGACTTTTTGGGTGTCTAAATCGGTGCGAATTAAATTACTGTTAGGATGCTGGCCAATGGCGGCGCAGAGTTGGGCTTCTCCTCCTAAATGGGCAAAGGTGACGGCAGCATTGGTGGCTGGCCCTCCTGCCGCGATCGCCGCATCTAGGGCTACAATTTTCTCGTTAGGTTGGGGTAAACGTTCGACTCGGTAGATCAAGTCTAGGGTTGATAAGCCCAAAAATAAGCCTTTCATTAAATTACTATTGTCTGGTATTTTTAATAGATAACTTATAACAAAAGATGGTTAATCCTAAAACTTTATATCTCGTGGGTACGCCTTTAGGAAATCTCGAAGATATGACCTTTCGGGCAATTCGGGTATTAAAAGAAGTGGATATGATTGCGGCGGAAGATACGAGACATACAGGTAAACTTTTACAGCATTTCCAAATTGAAACTCCCCAGATTAGTTACTACGAACATAACGCTGGAAAACGAACGCCAGAGTTGATTCAAAAGCTCGAAAAAGGCAGCGCGATCGCCCTCGTCACGGATGCGGGAATGCCAGCAATTTCTGACCCCGGTTATGAGTTAGTCAAAGCCTGCGCTACGGCAAATATTACCATTGTGCCGATTCCCGGTGCAACGGCGGCAATGACGGCTTTAGCGGCTTCGGGAATTGAGAGCGATCGCTTTATTTTTGAAGGCTTTTTACCCACGAAAAATAAAGAAAGACAAGCGCGTTTACAACAAATCCAACGAGAAACGCGATCGCTGATTTTCTACGAAGCACCTCATCGAATTTTACGAACTTTAACTGATTTTGCCGAAGTTTTGGGTGAAGATCGAGCCATTGTTTTGGGTCGAGAATTGACGAAAATGCACGAAGAATTTTGGCGGGGAACAATCGGAGATGCGCTGATTTATTACCAGGAAAATCTACCGAAAGGAGAGTTTACCATTGTGGCTGCGGGGGGGAGTATTGAAGCAAAAATGACACTTACCGAAGACCAATTGAAGTTAGAATTAAAGAAATTAATGGCAGAAGGAATGTCGCGATCGCAAGCCAGTCGTCATCTCGCTCAAGTTACCGCAATTCCTCGTCGTCAGTTGTATCAGTTAGCTTTGCAGGAAATTCCTTAATTGCTAAATTTTGTGACTATATTTTCAGAAAACAGACTTCATTGATCCTAAAAGAGGACGAGTTTTTATTTTACGATCGCGTCTAAATAAAAACTTTGACAGGCTTGTAACATTGGTAAAACGGCACTTTGTTGTTGCAGTAGTAAGTCTGCGTCGTTTTGGGTAAAGCCGTCGGTGGCAATTTGTTGGTCGAGGGGGAGATTGTCCGCGAGAGGCGATCGCAATTTATTAATCAAGCGTACAATAGCAATCACTTCCTGTTGAGTATTGAGAATGGGACAGAGTAAAATGTGACGCGATCGCGCTCTTTGTTGCGGTCGTATGCCACTAATCAGTAATTTATCGTCAAGTTGATTAACGTTGTTATTAACTTTTATCGCTTTTTCTTGTACAATTGCCTGGCTCAAACCTTCCTCAAGGGACAAACTCAAGCGACGAATACCCGGCATCTCACCTATGGGAAATAATAGCTCTAATTTCTGAGTAACGGGATTAACTAGGAAAATATGGCTGTGCTGACTGTTGAGCAAACGCCGTAAGGATAAATTGAGGAAATTCAGCATCGCGTAAACAGATTCGTAAGGTTGCGCTGTGGCAAAAGTAGTGCTACAAACTTGTAGGGCTTGCTGAATTGTGTTTTGGGGCGTGGGACTATCCTGCTGTTGTTTCAGGGATTGATGCTGCTGAATGTATTGCAGAATTACGCCAACCCGCTCGTTAAATACTTGCATTGAAGCGCGATCGTTGCGATCGAAACTGGCTTTAAAATAATCGGGGACTTCTGGCCACATCGCTGGGTCGTAATTGGGATGTACACCAGGTTTGCGCTTGTTAACCAACTGAGTCACACCCAGTAATTTGCCTTCAGGACTAAATACCGGGAGACAGAGTAAGCTACAAGTGCGGTAATGGGTTTTTTCGTCGATTTTCTTGGCGTTTTCAGCGTTGGGATTGTTGTAGAGGTCGAAGGGAATAATGGTGGGTTTGCGAGTTTTGGCCACTTGTCCGGCAAATCCCGTACCAATTTCGCAGCGAATTTCGCCACCACCAGGGATTTCTGTCCATAAATCGCCTTTAGCGGCATCTACCACCCAGAGGGTACTGCGATCGGCGTTCATGAGCTTCTGGGCTGCGTCCATGATCCGTTGCAGGGCTGCGGTAGAGTCGAGGTTGATGCGGTCGAGCGATCGCGTTGCTTCATTTAAAGCTGCTGTAGCGCGGAGCTTTTTGGTTGCTTGATAACAAGATTGACAGATGCCTAAAATACGGCGAATAGGGACGACGCATTTGGCGAGATGCTCGATATCTAGGGCAGTAAAGCCTTGGTGAGAGTTTCCGGCTTGGGCTAGTTTATTCAAAAGTTGAATGACTGCGACCAGTTCCCCGTCATCGTTGAGAATGGGAAAGGCTAGGATATTTTGAGTGTGATAGTTATACTTTTTATCAAATTCCTTGACTAATCGCGATCGCGCATCATTATAGACATTATCGGGGATATGAATAATCTTCTTAGCCGCAGCCACCTGACCAGCAATTCCTTCCCCTATCCGTACTTGAATATCAAGAAATTCCTCTCCTCCCCCTTGAGCCACTAACGACCAAAGCTCAGTTTTTTCGTCGTTGAGCAAAAAGATCGTGGTGCGATCGGCTTTGAGAATATCACTAACCGTAGCCGTAACCTCTCCCAGCACATTATACAGAGTTTGCCCCGCTTCTTGGTCTTCTTGACCGAGTTCGGCTTGGGCGAGAATATCAACTTGAGAAACTAATAGCTTGCGTTCTAACTCCGCAAATTTACTAAGAAAACCCTCTTCTCCTTTATCTCCATTTTCAAGCTGGGTGAGAGTGCGATCGACCCAAGCGCGACTAAAAATAGCTTTGTGTAAGCGGCTGCGAATTGTGAGTACCCCTTGATTCTGGGCAACTAATCCCAGTAAGCGGAGTTCTTTTTGGGGGGAACTGCGATCGGCTCTGACTCCACCGCGCGCGAGAATCCGTTTATATTCTTTTAATAATTCAATATTGTGGGGTTTGGGGGCAACAAGGCGATCGCGAATTTGCCGTAAGGGTTTGAGGTCTTCGACTTCTTCCCAATTCTCCAACCAACGACTGCGTACCAAACCATCCACCCATTCCACTTCACTGCCTTCAGGAGGCGTATCCGGCACTTCTGTAATTAATTTACAGAGCATTTGCGTGAAATACGGCTCTTTTCCCGTCCAATACAAAACGCCCGCGATCAGGCGCTTGTAATTCGCCGATTTTTCGGTTAATTTTTTAGCAATTTCCGCGCCACTGTCTTGCTGGTGGGAGGAGGGGGCAGCAAACGTCATAGCACAACCCGGTTGATAATACGCAATTAAAACTCAGCCTACCACAATCAAAAAATCCAGGGTGTGATTTGGGTCGGTTAATCTAAATTAAAAATGCAGTGGTTTATTGAAGGGTGACAAACAGTTATGGAAATTGGCGTTCCGAAAGAAATTAAAGACCAAGAATTTCGCGTTGGCTTGACTCCAGCCAGCGTCCAAGCCCTGACTCAACGGGGTCATCAGGTGTTTGTGGAAACTCAAGCCGGGGTAGGATCGGGATTTACGGATGAAGCTTATCTCGCAGCCGGGGGCAAAATTGTCTCAACCGCAGCCGAGGCTTGGGATCGGGAGATGGTGGTGAAAGTTAAAGAACCCCTACCCACAGAATATGCCTATTTACAAAAAGACCAGATTTTATTCACTTATTTACACCTAGCCGCCGATCGCACTCTCACGGAAGCCTTGCTAAAATCGGGGGTGAACGCGATCGCCTACGAAACTGTTGCCTTCCCCGATGGCCGCTTGCCCCTCCTTGCCCCCATGAGCATTATCGCAGGTCGCCTTGCCGTCCAATTTGGCGCACGTTACCTAGAGAAACAACAAGGGGGTCGCGGCGTACTTTTAGGGGGCATTCCGGGGGTACGTCCGGGTCGCATCGTCGTTCTTGGGGGTGGGGTGGTAGGCACAGAAGCCGCCCGCATGGCCGTGGGTTTAGGTGCAAGGGTTCAGATTATCGACCTCAATGTGGAACGTTTAGCTTACCTCGAAACCCTATTCGGTTCTCGCGTAGAATTACTCTACAGCAGTCCGGCTCAAATCGCTGAAGTTGTCCCCGCAGCCGACCTCCTCATCGGAGCGGTATTAGTCGCTGGCAAACGCGCTCCTACGCTAGTTTCCAGGGCTTTAGTCGCTCAAATGCCCCCCGGAAGCGCGATCGTTGATGTCGCTGTCGATCAAGGCGGCTGTATCGAAACCCTGCGTCCCACTTCCCATAGTAATCCTACCTATATCGAAGAGGGCGTGGTTCACATCGGCATTCCCAATATGCCCGGAGCCGTTCCCTGGACTGCAACCCAGGCGTTGAATAATAGCACTTTACCCTACACCCTCAAGTTGGCGCAACAGGGCTTAGATGCCCTCAAAACCGATTCTGTGTTAGCTGGAGGACTCAATATCCAGTCAGGACGTTTGGTTCATCCTGCGGTGAGCGAGGTTTTTCCCGATTTAGTTATGGGTTGTTAGTTGCTGGTTTTCCCTGTGCGGAAAACTCACCTCCGTCCCACCGTATATTCCGCTAGAGTCGCGTTAGGCTATAGGTTATAGAAACTCTACTCAAGAACTTATTAATGATTAGCGCAACAATCCCTGAAAATCCCTTATTGATTGGTAAAGGGCTTCCCCCTTTTAACGATATTACACCCGATCGCGTCCTTCCCGGAATCACCCAACTCCTCGCCGAACTCGATGAGGAATTCACGCAACTCGAAAAAACCGTAGAACCCACCTGGAAAGGACTCGTCGAACCGCTCACAACCATCGGCGAACGTTTAAACTGGAGTTGGGGTGTAGTGTCACATTTGATGAGTGTCAAAAATAGCCCTGAATTGCGCGAAGCCTACGAAACAGTACAGCCGCAATTAGTTCAGTTTGCCAACAAAACCAGCCAAAGTAAAGCCATCTACAACGCTTACAAAGCCCTAGCAGCTAGTGAGGAATGGCAAAACCTCGAACCCGCACAAAAACGCATTGTTGAAGCCGCGATTAAAGATGCCGAACTTTCTGGTGTAGGCTTAGAAGGGAAAGAACGCGATCGCTTCAACGATATTCAACTCAAACTCGCAGAAATCTCCACAAAATTCTCGAACAACGTCCTCGATGCCACTAAAGCCTTCAAACTCAAACTGACGAAAAAAGAAGAAATTGACGGTTTACCGGGTAGTTGGTTAAGTTTGGGCGCTCAAACCGCGAGAAACGAAGGAGAAGCAAACGCCACGGCGGAAAATGGCCCCTGGATTGTCACCCTCGACTTTCCCAGTTTCTACCCTTTCATGCGCTACAGTACCCGTCGCGACTTACGGGAGAAAGTGTACAAAGCCTACATCAGTCGGGCTTCCGAGGGAGAGTATGACAACAGCAAGTTAATTCAACAAATCCTCAAACTGCGTCAAGAACAAGCCCGCATCCTGGGTTACAACAGCTATGCAGAATTAAGCTTGGCTGAAAAAATGGCCCCGAATGTGGAAGCCGTAGGCAATTTACTCGAAGAATTGCGTCAAGTCAGCTATGATGCCGCCCACCAAGAACTCGCAGACCTCAAAGAATTTGCGAAAACCGACGAAATCAAGCATTGGGATTTGGCTTTCTGGTCAGAACGGCAAAAAGAAGCGAAGTTTGACTATAATGCCGAAGAACTGCGCCCCTATTTCCCCCTACCTCAAGTTTTAGAAGGCCTGTTTAGTTTGGCCAAACGGTTATTTGGAGTCACCATTACCTTAGCGGACAATCAAGCCCCCGTGTGGCACGAAGATGTGCGCTACTTCCAGGTAAATAACGAAGAAGATAACCCCATCGCTTACTTTTATTTAGACCCCTACAGTCGTCCTGGGGAGAAACGCGGGGGGGCGTGGATGAATGATTGCGTCGGTCGTGCTAGAACCATAGAAGAAAATCGGACTTGCGTGCGTTTACCCGTGGCTTACTTAATTTGTAACCAAACGCCTCCGGTAGACGGAAAGCCCAGTTTGATGACCTTTGACGAAGTAGAAACCCTGTTTCACGAATTTGGTCACGGTTTACAACATATGTTGACCCAAGTGGATTATCCGGGGGCTGCGGGGATTAATAACGTGGAGTGGGATGCGGTAGAATTACCCAGTCAGTTTATGGAAAACTGGTGCTACGATCGCACTACCCTCTACAGCATGGCTAAACATTACGAAACCAACGAGTCATTGCCGGAAAAATATTATCAAAAACTGCTGGCTGCACGGAATTATATGAGCGGGACAGCAATGCTGCGTCAGCTATACTTTAGTTTGCTTGACCTAGAATTGCATCACCGTTATAACCCCGATGACGGAGAAACACCTCAACAAGTGCGCGATCGCGTTGCCAAAACGACCACTGTTATGTCACCCTTACCTGAAGATGCCTTTTTATGTGCTTTTGGCCATATTTTTGCCGGAGGTTATGCCGCAGGCTACTACAGTTATAAATGGGCAGAAGTTCTCAGTGCTGATGCTTTCGCAGCATTTGAAGAAGTGGGTTTAGACAATGAAACTGCTGTGGTTGAAACCGGAAAGCGTTTTCGCGATACTGTCCTTGCCCTAGGAGGCAGTTTACACCCGATGGAAGTGTTTAAGGCGTTCCGAGGTCGCGAACCGGAAACTGAGCCTTTGTTGCGCCATTCTGGGCTGGTCGCTGGTTAGCAGTCAACAGCCTAATCAGGGGCAGTAGTTTTGGGCAGTCGGCAGTAGTTTTGGGCAGTCGGCAGTCGGCAATCGGCAGTCGGGGGAGATTAGGCAGTAGGGATTGGGGGGAGGAGTCGAATTCTACCCCAGAAAGGGGGTCAGAAACTTTCTTCTCTTAGGGGTTAGTTTTAAAAGGCTCAACGCTAGACTCTATTAGGGTTTTAGCCTAAAAAAGTAAATTTAACGTTTCAAAGAGAGTCATCAGTGTTTTGGGCAGTGGGCAGTGGGGGGAGGGATTTGGGGATGTTGGCGAACAACCAACAACCAACAACCAACAACCAACAACCAACAACCAACAACCAACAACCAACAACAAAAAACTGTGATACTCCGACTGAAGCACTTTGTCTTTACTGTTTTGGGAATTATCTTTCGTCATCCGGTCACTGGGACAACGATTGTGCCAGTTTTGCCCGATAATCGCATTGTGTTGATTCGTCGCCAGGATACGGGAAAATGGGGTTTGCCTGGGGGAATGATTGATTGGGGAGAAGATATCCCGATGACAGTAAAGCGAGAATTAGCTGAAGAAACGGGGTTAAAGCTGCGACATTTGGGGCGTTTGGTGGGGGTTTATTCGGCAGGCGATCGCGACCCTCGGCTACACTCAATTAGTATCTTAGTCGAGGCTTTTGTCGAAGGTGTGCCTCACATTGTCGATAGTATTGAAATTTTAGAAATTCAAGCTTTCGAGCGTCAAGACTTACCGTTAGGGGATTTGAGCCACGATAACGACCGCCAAATTAAGGATTATTTAGAAGGCTTGACAACGATTGCCTAAAAGTGCAGTCAAGAAATTGCTAAAAATACGTCGCCAAGACCTTAAAATTGACTGAGTGCGAGTTTTTGGTATTTACTATTTTTCTTTGACCTGAATGACTCTTGTCTTTCGTAATTCTCGGATTCGTCTTGCTCCCGGACAAATATTTTGGCGCGAAGTCGGTCAGGAAGGCCGTCCGATAGTATTTTTACATGGGGGAGAACACGATAGCAGTCAGTGGTTGCCCTTACTCGAAAAACTCGGTCAAAACAATCGCGGTTTTGCGCCGGATTTACTGGGTTTTGGCGATTCGGAATATCCCAAAGTCCATCACTCCATCCAACTCCAAGTCGAGTGTTTGGCAGCGTATTTGGACGCATTGCGGTTAGAATCGGTGTATTTGGTCGGCCACTCCTTGGGAGCGTGGATTGCCGCCAGTTATGCCCTGCAAAATCGCGATCGCGTTGCGGGATTAATCTTGATTTCACCGTTAGGGGTAAGGGAAAATAGCGATCGCAAGCATTGGCGTACCGAACGCTCGCTACTCAATCCCCTCACCCCTCTTATTCTCAAAATTTTAGCGCCCTTCGCCAAAGTTATCGGTAAAAATCGTCATTTAAAAGCTCTAAGCCAACGTCGCGCTGAATTGCGACAATTTCCCACGTTTTGCCAGCTTTTACTGCGTCGTCGCGCCACAGAAATCAGCGCCGAATTACTTGATAATCGCCTCGAATTCCTGCAAACCCCGGTACTCATTCTCCAAGGCGCACAGGAACACCCCAACCAAATCGCCGCCAGTCAAACCTATGCTAAACTCGCCACTGATGCTAAATTTAGTTTAATCAGCCAAGGCGATCGCGACCTCCCCACCCAAATGCCCGACTTAGTAGCCAGGGAAATCGCCACCTTTTGGGCAAACTAAGCCAAAGCGGCTGGTATCTTCACCTCATTGGCGAAATCAGCCCAGCGCACAAAGTAAAAAGGCCCTGCTACCGACCCCCACAAATGCTCGTCCGTCTCCAAATCCCGACCGCGATCGAGACTAATAAACTTCTCCCCATCAATCTCAAACGTACTGTCGAGATAAGTTTCTAGACCCTTGCGAACCACGCGGCAATTTTTCCCCGGTTCTACCGCACCCTTGAAACTCGTTCCCGTCCACTCCACAACCATATTGCAACCGCAGAGTTTTTCTAAATTTTCCGCCTTCAGTTGTCCCAAACGCGACAAATCCCGACTAGCCCCATAAAAATCCTTATCATTCGCGATCGTATAATTTTCAACTTCGATGTGATTTTCCACCACAACCAACTTCAAAACCCGCACGCGATAAGGGAAATTTAGCGCATAATCATAAGCCTGTTCCACCAGAAAACCCACCCCATCCAACACATCGAGGGGCAAAGGGCGCATACAAACGCGAATATGAGCGAAAAACGGCGGATTTTCAAAAGCTTGCGCCTGATTGCTAAAATCCGCAGCCATCCACTGCGCCAAAGTCTTAATATCTGTTGCGTGAGACATAATAAAAAATTGCTAAATTTTGCACAAAATACGAGATTGAAACCCGATTACTCAGACTGACAATCCCTTTTCCCCTCAACCCCATAACGCTCATTATTTCTCAAAGAGGCGGAATAGCAACAACTGAGTCACTTGGTTGTCACTAAAATTATCATCGCTCATCAAAAGCAACGTTGAGCTACCATCGGGAAGTTTCGGCCCTAAAGTCATCCCTTCGAGATTATCCAGAGTAAAACCCAAATCGCGCAAATCGAGTAACTGCTTTTTCCGCAACGGTTTCACATCCTTAATCTCGCCATTCAGCAGGGGATATTGCAGCGTATCCGTGGCTTCTCCCGTCGCAACTTGAAAGAGTTTTGCCCCCGCACCCTCTAGCCCAAACGTGCGTTCCAGGCTCAGGAGGAAGCCTTCGCGGTCGAGAGCGACTAATTCCGTCAAACCGTTAATAATCGTGCCTTCTGGAGGCGTATCGAGCAGATAGAGGTTTTCTGACAGCAAGACTGGGGGGCCGATGGGATTGATGAGATAATGCAGCAAGCGCAAACGTTCTGGGGTATCTTTTTCTTGAATTAACGCCCCTTCTGGCGCAACAAAGAGGCGAAAAGGGTCTTGGGGTGCAACGCTGACAATCCCCAAAGTTAGGGCTTCAAAGCCGAGATTTTCTTGCACGCCTCTGGGGGTATTTTCTTGTTCTGTGGGAGTATTGAGGAGATAGCGCTGGGGAATACGGACATCTTTCAGCTTTTGCCCAGTTTTTAAATCTAATTCTGCAATAAACGGGTTAATTCCGCGACTGGGTACGCCCTCGCTGGAGAGAAACAGGGTATTCCGTGGCGATAAAGCTAATCCTTCTGGGTCGAGACTTCCGGGGGCAAATTGTTCCCCATTTTCATCCTTGAGGAAAGTTACCCCTTGGATTTCGATTTTGCCAAACCCGTCCGACTGAATCGGAATCTCTAGGGTGTAGAAACGAGCCGGAGCATTTTGAGCGCGATCGTCCGATAAAGCGTAAAATTGCCCTGTATGGCGATCGTAGGTCAAAGCTGACAAGCCTCCTACGGGGGTATCGGCAAAGGTAGACTTGGGAAGTTCGTATGCGTCGAGAAACTCCAGCGACAAGTCGAGAAATATCCGGTCTTGGGCTAATACCTGGGTTGGACGACTACAAGCGGTTAAGCCGAGTAAAAGCAGACCGACAACCAAGCTCCGCAGTAGGGTACGCCAAGACTTCAATACAACATCGCTCATGAAAATAGGGGTGAAATGCTACTCACAATTTATAGTAGTTTCAAATAAAATCACAACAAACAGTCGCATATCCCGTTAATAACCAACAACAAAATGACCATTACTTTAACGTCGCAACAACTACAAATCATTAAAACGGGTGTAGAAAAAAGTTATCCGCAAGAGGGTTGTGGCTTGTTATTAGGTCATCTGGTTGAGGGCAATAAAATAGTAATTAAAGCGATCGCAACTGAGAATAGTTGGGATGCAACTGCGGCTTCAAACTTTGCCGAAGTGACGGGAAAACCACAGCGAGAAGTGACTCGAAGAACTAACTTTAGTATTGCGCCAGAAGTAATGTTACGGGTGCAAAAACAGGCTAGAGATGAGAAATTAGAGATTGTGGGAATCTATCATTCTCATCCAGATGGTCAGGCAATTCCGTCAGAATTTGACCGCGCGATCGCCTGGCCGATTTATTCTTATCTCATTGTGTCCGTTCAAAACGGTAAATCAACAGAAGTGTTGAGTTGGGTTCTCGATGAGGAACGCCAATTTCAGCCGGAAACTTTGCTGAGTCCCCCATAATAAGCCCCTCACCGATGGGAGAGGGGTAGATCGAGCCAAAATTGCTGGTTTTGGCTTAAAATTACTCGATCAGCGTGAATGAATCCAAAAAGCGGTCGGTATCTAGGGCGATCGCGTCTTCTGGAGTCGGCGCACCTCCCACAACAAAATACAAGCGAGCATTAACCCAATACATCCGAGCTTTCATATAACTTCCAGGCATTTGCACTTCGACTTCTTTCCCTTGATAACCGTCAATTTCGATCTCGCGTTCGTTCAAAATTTCGTTATCGTTTTCAGCCAATGCCTCAGTAGCGGTCGCGAGAATATTAGCAATTTGTTCGTCAGAAATTAACCCCCCAGGAACGGGAAAATCTTGATAAAACACGAAGTATCCAGAGTTTGAATCTTCATATTCAAGGGCTATTTCTCCCGAAGCCCCGTAGTCAGTCAGTGTTTCACTCGGAGTCTCGCCTTCAACTCTACTGCCTTCTTGGATATTTTCGGTGGGAATTCCCGGAAAAGCCGCACTAAAACGTCCCGCTTCCGAGATAAAAGTTTCCCAAGCCTGCATTTCCATTTCGGTAGGCTGCATTTGGGCTGAAGCCGACTGTAGGAAAGGGGGTGTTGTTCCTAAGATTACAGGAGAGGCGATCGCCAGTAATCCCGATAAGGCTAAGGGTCGTGTTACGTTAGCAAAAAGTCTCATAACTGTTTGTGGTTGTTCTCCAAAGTTGTTAGAGGTTCGCTTGTCCTATGCTCTAGCATACTCAAGGCTACTTTTAAAATATTGATAGCAGCGTTCCAATCTCTATCTAACTTGAACCCACATTAACAAAATCAATATAGTAACAACCCACCCCAAAGCAGGGAGTGGGTTGTATTGCCATATCCGCGTCGGTTAGCTGTTTTGTTAGTTTTTAGTAAACTCCAGGGTTGTAACGGTCTGCACCTTCAACAAAAACTGGATCCATCGGCGTAACCGTAAACAGATCGAAGTTCGCTTGTAGGCGGTCTTTTTGACTGTCGGATAAACCTGGAATATTTAAAACATCTTCAATACTGTCGTAGGGAGCATTGTTGATGATTTTACTGGCTAAACTGGGATAAAAGCCCCGGATTTCCCGAAAGTCGCGGACGTGGCTGTTGTTGAGATCGATTTTCTGACCGAATTCGGTTGATAATTTCGCATCTGCGGGATTGCGATATTGGACTGCTGTAGCTGTGGGCTGACCCAATCCTAACCAGGAGACAATCGCGATGGTGGCGATCGCCAACAAACTCACAAGTTTTTTCATTAAAATTAAATCCTCCTAATCGTTGCTCTCTTGCCGATGGAGAATACAATTGCTCCATTCGGTTAACTTTTATGTTGTTTCTTCTCATCTTATCGTAGAAACCGCACCATTCAGTCATCAGTACCGAAGAGACAAGAAACAGGGCGGGTGGTAAGGATTAAGAGGGAAAGCCTAGACTAAAATCAAAAACGGATAACCATTCATAATTCCTAATGGACTTATTGCGATCGCTCCCGATTGGGTTGTATCTCGAACAACCCTTCACCTGGCTGCACCGTCTCGATCCCCGCGTCAAACTGGCTTGGTTGATGAGTTTCCTCTTTGCGCCAGTTTGGTCGAGTACGGGGGTACGTTTGGGGTTGGTGGTGTTGTTGATGGCAATATCTTTATCGGCGCGGATTCCCTGGCGAGCTTTGAAGCAGCAAATGGGATGGTTATTACTATTAGGGACGTTTGCTTTTATTTTTACCGCGATCGCGCCGGATGGATTAGCAATTGCTTATCAACCCCGCTTGCCCCTTCCCGAAACTCAACTGCCTCAACCCGATAATTATCAATATATTTTGTACCAATTTAGGCGAATTACTATCACTCGTCGTTCTCTAGATTTAGCCCTGCGCTTGGGATCGCTGCTTTTTACCTTAATTTACAGCACCAGTTTATATCTCCTCACCACCGCCCCAGAGGAAATTACTGCCGCCTTAGATGACTTGCTGCGTCCCTTAGCTCGTTTTAAAGTCCCAGTCACCGAAATTATCCTAACTCTCACCCTTTCTTTACGCTTTATTCCCTTAGTTCTAGAAGAAGTGCAGAATTTGATTCGTTCGGTCAATACCCGCGCTATTGAATGGAAAAAGCTAGGATTGCGTAAAAGCGCTCAAGTTTGGCTGATTATTGTCGAGCGTATTTTGAAAAACTTGTTACTGCGTTCGGAACAAATTGCCACAGCAATGGATGTGCGCGGTTTTACAGAAGTGAATCGCCATCGCGTTCAGTGGCATATTTTACGCCTGCATCGCCTCGATTGGGTAATGCTGGGGTTACTGCCTGTGTTTTGGTGGGTGCGGGTTGCAATGGGTTGAGGAGAGGATGAGATAAGCGCCAAATCGCGACCGAATCAAGATATTATCTATCTATGCTGTTGCTGTGGTCTGAAGCATTTGGGTTTTTTGAATGATGCCGAGTTGAAAACCCTTGTTGAACTCCGTTTGTCTTGAGGACGGGGTAAAATGTCAGTCATCGTACTTTCACCTTTTTTTCT
The DNA here is from genome assembly GCA_035968055.1 of Jaaginema sp. PMC 1080.18. Lineage (GTDB taxonomy): Bacteria > Cyanobacteriota > Cyanobacteriia > Cyanobacteriales > Spirulinaceae > Jaaginema. Next base: position 52,215 of record JAWQFT010000010.1, read on the forward strand.
GGCAAGTCCTCCCAAGACTCTTACAGGGATTCAGGAATAATTGTTACTTCAGCCAAGCATGGGCGTTGATTTTGTTAAGTCTGGATGAACAGCAACGAAACTTATTTGAACCACCCAACTTTCGGTTTACTTTATAAAATTTGTAAAGTAGAGGAAAACCAAGAACTTTTCACGACATTGTACGCACAGAGGCTTTTCTTTGTTGTTACTGCGAAAGATGAAGGTATTACGTTTGAACCCGTGAGTCGTTCTGAGGGTCGTCTTTTAGTGGAAAACTGGATGCGCCATTTGCGTCGTAGTGGCAACCAAACGGAATATCTGGCTCTTCTCAATGTGCATCAACGCACGTTTCAAGGGGCTTGAATATGAAGGATTCTGAGCGGGTAGGGGCGATCGCGCAACGTTGGCAGCAAATTCGCCAGCATATCCCCGATTCTGTCCGGTTAATCGCTGTGAGTAAGACTTTTCCCGCCGCGACTCTCCGGGCAGCTTACGAAGCGGGGGTGCGGGATTTTGGCGAAAATCGCATTGCTGAGGCGATCGCCAAACAAGAACAACTCCAAGATTTAACCGATATTTGCTGGCATTGTATTGGCCACATCCAAAGCAACAAAGCGAAAAAAGCGCTACAACACTTTCAATGGCTACACACCTGCGACAGCCTCAAGCTCGCCCAACGCCTGGATCGTCTCGCGGCAGAATTGAAGCTGACTCCCCAGGTTTGCTTGCAAGTTAAAGTCCTCCCCGACCCCGACAAATACGGCTGGACTGTCCCCGAACTGCTTGCAAGTCTACCCCAACTCAACAATTGCGAGTTTCTCAAATTTCAAGGTTTGATGACAATCTTGCCGTTGCATCTGACTCCAGAGGAAACTTTGGCAGCGTTTGAAGCCGTGGGCGATTTGGGGGATAAAATTAACGCCCAAAATTATCCCAATCTCCAAATGCAAGAATATTCGATGGGAATGTCCGGGGATTATCTTTTGGCGCTGCAAGCTGGGGCGACTCAAATTCGCTTGGGTCAAGCTATTTTTGGCAGTCGGGACGCATTTTCAGCGACCCGTTAAGGGATTGGCCAATAACTAACAATCCAAAAATCCTTGGAGATTCTGGATAATTTAGGAAAGTAGAGTATTATGATACCGATGCAACTTAATATGGAACTGTCTAGATTTTTTGTTGCAAGATTGGGCGCGCTTTAAAAACTTGCTAATATAGGCACTTAAAATTCTGTTGAGTCACTTGCAATAAAAGCAATGGCGATCGCGCATCTACCCCAATCCGGCTTTTGTCAGACACGATCGCATTGCGTATCGTGCGGCCAGGTCACAAACCTATTAAGACGCGCAAATAGCCAGCATTCAACTGAACTTGAGAGGGAAAGCAAACTGTGAATACAATTTTTTCTAAACTCCGAGATTTCGTCGGCCTGAATGAAGCCGAGGAATACGAATACTATGATGAGGAGATGGACAATACGGATTACCAAAATGTCTATCCCGAAGAAACACCAGCGCCTGTTATTGAAGAACAGCGCCTTAACCGCAGGAGAACCCGCGAACGGTCAACTTTAAACCCCGAAACAGATATGGCTTCATCAGCACCTCGTAACAATGTTATTGGTATGCCCGGAACTGCTGGATTATCGGAAGTTGTGGTGGTCGAACCCCGGACTTTTGAAGAAATGCCGCAAGTGATTCAAGCTTTACGAGAACGCAAGTCTGTGGTTTTGAATCTGACGACAATTGACCCCGATGAGGCGCAACGAGCCGTTGATTTTGTTGCGGGTGGCACTTATGCTATCGATGGCCATCAAGAACGCATTGGCGAGAGTATTTTCTTGTTTACTCCCAGTTGCGTTCAGGTGACAACCCAGTCGGGAACGATGAATGAAGTCCCTCAAGCCCCTGCTGCCCCCATGCGTCCGGCAGCTATGCCGATGCAAACTCCCGCAGCTTGGGGAATGGAACAAGATTTGATGGCGCAGTAAGACTTTTATTCGTCAGTTCAAAGCGTGTCTATTCAACTTAGTTTTATTGGCGGTGGGGTAATGGGCGAAGCGCTGTTATCCCGCCTGCTCGCTCGTGGCTTGTACGAAAGCGATCGCGTTTTGGTGTGCGATCGCGCCCCCGACCGTTTAAGTCAGTTACAGCAACAATACGGGGTTCGGGTTAGCCAGGATAATCGGGAGGCCTTGACCGCCACTACCGCGATTTTAGCTGTTAAACCCCAGGTTTTAAATGCGGTCGTAACAGAGCTAAATGAAAGTGGCTCTGTTAAACCCGACAGCCTGATTATTTCGATTTTGGCGGGCGTTCCCCTCTCTCGCCTCGAAGCCCTCTTTCCCGAAAACCCCGTGATTCGGACAATGCCCAATACGCCAGCAACGGTAGGGGCAGGGATGAGCGCGATCGCCCCTGGAACCAAAGTGACCCCAGAACAATTGGAAACCGCCAGACAGATTTTTACCGCCGTCGGGAAAGTAGTAGATATCCCCGAAAGTCTGATGGATGCTGTCACAGGACTTTCGGGTTCAGGTCCGGCATTTGTGGCGTTGTTTATTGAAGCTTTAGCCGATGGGGGAGTTCGGGCTGGGTTGCCCCGCGCGATCGCATCTCAGTTGGCTCTACAGACGGTGTTAGGAACTGCTCAACTCCTCCAAGACAGCCAACTGCATCCCGCCCAACTCAAAGACCGCGTTACCAGTCCTGGGGGGACAACCATTGCGGGAGTTGCCGTGTTGGAAGCCAAAGGGTTACGAGCGGCGGCGATCGAAGCGGTTTATGCAGCTTATGCGCGATCGGGAGAATTAGGACAGTGATTAGCGCCTAATATCTAAGTTTGAGACTCGACGATCTTTTTCTCGACTCCTCGATCCGCTTCTCCTAAAGCCTGAAATGCAGCAATCTTGCAAGACAAATCAAGGGAATCTCAGTTTTATATTTCTATCTGAGAAAAAGTGATTTTATCTCAGCAAGAAACCAGCAATATCAAAAACAGTAACGCCAGCACAACAAGATTTTGCGGGCTGAAGACATAACAAACTGTAGGCAAAGGGACGATCTTTTGCTACTCTAGAGAGTCCCCTATATTAAAAATACTGTTACGGCATTTCTTATGCGAACTTATTACTGTGGCGAACTTAGAAGCGATTTTATAGGTGAAACGGTGACACTGTGTGGTTGGGTAGATCGTCGTCGGGATCACGGTGGCGTGATTTTTATTGATTTGCGCGATCGCAGTGGTATCGTACAAATTGTCAGCGATCCCGAACGTACCCCTGCATCCTATCCCACCGCCGACGCACTCCGCAACGAATACGTTGTCCAAGTCACCGGGAGAGTCAGTCAGCGTCCCGAAGACTCTCTCAACCCCAAACTCCCCACTGGGAAAGTCGAAATTTATGCCGACAAAATCGAACTCCTCAACTCAGTCCGCAAACAACTCCCCTTCCCCATTTCTACCTCTGACGAAGACACAATTCGCGAAGAAGTACGACTCAAATATCGCTATCTAGACTTGCGACGCGATCGCATGAACCAAAACCTCCGCTTGCGGCATAATGTAGTGAAGGCCACGCGGCGTTTTCTCGAAGACCAAGCTCACTTTATTGAAATAGAAACCCCGATTCTCACTAAATCTACCCCCGAAGGTGCAAGAGATTATCTCGTTCCCTCCCGCGTCAATCCGGGGGAATGGTACGCCTTACCCCAATCGCCGCAACTATTCAAGCAAATGCTGATGGTGTCTGGGGTTGACCGCTATTATCAAATCGCCCGTTGTTTCCGCGACGAAGACTTACGGGCTGACCGTCAACCAGAGTTTACCCAACTCGATATGGAAATGAGTTTCATGTCCGAGGCCGAAATTCTGGCATTAAACGAAGATTTGATGGGTTACATCTTCAAAACCGTTAAAAATATTGACCTCCCTCGTCCCTTCCCCCGTCTCACCTACGCCGAGGCTATGGCGAAATACGGCACAGACCGCCCCGATACCCGCTTCGGGCTAGAATTGGCAGAAGTGTCGGATATCGTCGCGGAGAGTGGCTTCAAAGTCTTCTCAGGGGCGATTAAGCAAGGAGGCATTGTCAAAGTCCTACCCATTCCGGGGGGCAATGACCGCATCTCCAATGTACGCATCAAACCCGGCGGCGATTTATTCAAAGAAGCCACAATTGCGGGGGCTAAAGGGATTGCTTACGTCCGCGTCCGCGAAGGAGGAGAAATTGATACCATTGGCGCAATTAAGGATAACCTCAGCCCCGACCAAAAACAAGAATTATTGCAACGCACCAACGCCCAACCGGGACATTTGCTACTCTTTGGGGCAGGGGATACCGCCACAGTGAACAAATCCCTCGACCGTTTGCGGCAAGTTATCGGTCGTGAAATGGGGTTAATTGACGAAAACCAGGTGAATCTGCTGTGGGTGACTGAATTCCCCATGTTTGAATGGAATGAGGACGAAAAACGCCTCGAAGCCCTGCATCACCCCTTTACTGCCCCCAATCTCGAAGATATCGAAGACTTAAAAACAGCGCGATCGCAAGCCTACGATCTCGTTTACAATGGCATCGAAGTAGGGGGTGGTAGCATTCGCATTCACCAACGGGAAATCCAAGAACAAGTCTTCACAGCCATTGGTTTATCTGAAGCCGAAGCCCAGGCAAAATTTGGCTTTCTCCTCGAAGCCTTTGAATACGGCACACCCCCTCACGGTGGCATTGCTTACGGTTTAGACCGACTGGTCATGTTACTCGCAGGAGAAGACTCGATTCGCAATACCATCGCCTTTCCGAAAACTCAGCAAGCCAGTTGTCTCCTCACCGCAGCCCCGTCTAATGTGGATGATAAGCAACTCAAGGAGTTGTATGTGGCTTCAACGTACCAACCGGAAGACGAAGCCTAAAATTTGGCTAAATAAGCTTTAACGTAGTGGCGTGACACACCTAAAATGAGGCTTTATCGTAGGGTGGGTTAGGCGGTTAAAACCTAAGCTATGACTGCGATTGGGCAATCCGCCGTAACCCACCGCTTAAGCTGTGTCACGGCAGTAGGGTGGGCATCACCAGCCCTGTCAAGGTGTAATTTTCTGACCAGAAAATCAGCCTCAAAGCCCCTTTTTTGGGGTCATCTACGCTCACATCGTTACCACTTGGTCGCCAATGGCGTACCTGTAACACGGTTTTTTTCTTCCCCCTCCTCCCACTCTTCCCCCTCTCAAACCAGTCAGACTCGCATCGAAGTCTAGCACCTTGACAGGGCTGGGTGGGCATCGCCCACCTACAAACTTATATCAATGAGTCCAAATCAATGATAATTACACAACCGCGATTTAACAGTTTTGAAGAATACCTTTCCTACCAAAATAATTCAGAAAAACTCTACGAATTATTTAACGGGGAATTAAATGTCGAAAAACGAATCCAAATTTGTTAACCCGAACTGACGTTAATTAGTAAAGCTTTAGAACCCCGATTTCTTATTTGTTGATAATCTAAAGTTAAAGTTTTGAGCCAGAAACCGGGGTTCTTAATATTGAACTCAACTCAGCCTAAAACCCATAACTCCAACGAGCGCGGTATCCCCGTACATCCAAATGCGTAAAACTACTCGCACTTGCAATACCACCGCGATTACCCCACCAAGATTCTAAACGTTGATGAGTCTGAGAAGGCGGCACACCCTGTACCACAAAATCCACCGCATCACCCACCAAATGGCGAGAACGACTTGCTCCTCCCACGCGGCGATTTGACACAGGATCGCGATACCAAGAGTTAATTGTAATCGGTTTTTTACCCATATACTCGCGGACTTCTTCCATCACCTCTGCAACCCGCAAAACTCCGTCCACAACTTCTGCATTTGCTGGAATTCGCGAGCCATTTTTCGTGACTTCAGCCCAACTGAAATGCCCTCCTTCAATCACCGGATTACCCAAATAAACCGTACCGAGTTTGGGTACAGTAATCGGACTGCCTTTATTTTCTGAAGCAATTTTGGTTTCCGGTTCTTCGGGAGGATCTTTGGGTTTATTACCCGGTTCAGTACCTTGCACTGCAATATGTTCTTTAAAAACATACCACTCCGCATGATTATTTTGACCGAGCAAAACGCCATCCGGTAAAACAATTTTTACATGACCTTCTTCGGAGGGTTCGTCCTCTAAAACCTGTAAACGAGTCCCAGCTTTCACCGTCATTTTTTCTGTATCTGTGAGGCGAAAAGATTGGGTGGGTTTGTGTTTAAATACCGTGTCGGAAACCACTTTTAAAGCAATACCTGCTCCCGGTTTGGGAATATCAATATGATTGTGAGCTTGGAGGTAGTGAATAATTGCCGCTACACCAATTTGGTCTGAGGAACTTTCTAAAACATTTGTTCCTGCCCAAATCCACTCCGATTCGTCACCAATCCCGCTTCTAAAACCATTCCATAAATCTAGCCCCCACAAATAAGCTCCTAGGGTGCGAGTTTTCGCTTGGTGATAATTTTTTGCTAAGAGAATATCCGTAACTTGTCGCACAAACAAATCCGGTTCGCGAAAATTCCACTCGCGGTAATGAATAACACCTGAAAACCACCAAGGAATCCCTGTCGCTTGTTCGACGGCTTCGTAATGCTGGCGCAGACTCAGCATTGTATCCGCAATTTCACGGACAGCATTTTCTTTATCTTTGCGTAAGCCACAACTCAAAAAAGCTTTTTCGTATTCGGGTTGGAGGGTTGTTAACCGAAAATCCAAGACCATAGTATGTTAGTCCTCTTATTTCAGAACGGCAGAAGCATCATAACTTTTCAAATTTACTTCAAATAGATAAAAATAGAGAATGGTAATGTAATGTTTTGTAATTCTGGCAACTTGACCGATAACAGAAACAACTACCGATTGTGCTGCATCAGTATTTTCGAGTAAACTCGCAACTTTAAAGAATCCGTAAAGTTACGGAGATGGCAATTGGCAACACTGAAAAAGTTGTTATACTCCTGATAGAGAAAATATCTATCGATAGGTGGATGTATGAACGGTTTTCAGGATGCGTTTATTTCCTATGGTCGTGCGGATAGTAAGCATTTTGCCCTCAAATTGTATCAAGCTCTGAGCGATCGCGATTTCAAAGTTTGGTTCGACTTTGAAGACATCCCCCTCGGAGTAGACTTCCAAAACCAAATCGACGACGGCATCGAAAAAGCCGACAATTTCCTCTTTCTCATCTCCCCCCACTCGATTAACTCCCCCTATTGCCGCAAAGAAATCGAACTTGCCCTCAAACTCAACAAACGCATCATCCCCCTACTGCACGTCGAACAAATCGACCGCAACACCTGGCAAGAACGCCATCCCAACGGTACAGACGCACAATGGGCAGAATATCAAGCCAAAGGACTGCATTCGAGCTTTCCCAATATGCACCCTGCCATTGGCAAAATCAACTGGGTCTACTTTCGCGAAAACCTCGATAATTTCGACACCGCCCTCACCGGACTGCTTGACCTTTTTGGTCGTCATCGCAACTATGTCCGCCAACATACCATCCTTCTTGCCCAAGCCCTCACCTGGGAACGCCACCAAAAACAAGTCCCATACCTCCTCGTCGGCGAACATCGCACTACAGCCGAAGACTGGCTCAAAATCCGCTTCCAAGACGAGCAAGCCCCCTGCACTCCCACGGACTTACACAGCGAATACATCACCGAAAGTACCAAAAACGCTAATAACCTCATGACCCAAGTCTTCCTGGCTTATGCCCATGAAGACAAAGCGGTAATGCAAAAAATTCGGAGTAGTTTGCGCCGCGAAAGCTTTACCGTCTGGACAAACAACACCGATATTCAAACTGGAGAAGCCGCAGCCCAAGCCATTAAACGCGGTATCGAACAAGCCGACAACATCGTCTATCTCCTCTCCCCTCACGCAGTCAACTCCACCTACTGTCAACAAGAACTCGAATATGCCCTCGCCCTAAATAAGCGCATTATTCCCGTTTTAGTGGCAGAAACTGCTATCGAGACGATTCCTTTTGTACTGCGGGACTTGCAACACATCGACTTGACCGACAATGTGGAAGCCGAAGATTATGCCCTTGATGAAAGCCAACTGCTCAAAGTCCTGCACCACGAAGAAACCTATTACTCCGAACACAAACAACTGTTAGTCAAAGCCCTCAAGTGGCAAAACCAAAACCAAAACCCCAGTATTCTACTCCGGGGCTATAATCTCCGCAGCGCTGATGCTTGGCTCAAAATTGCTCAACAGCGCTTTGGGCATCCGGCGACCGAGATTCAAGAACAGTTTATCCAAGTCAGTCTTCAGCAACCCCCTGCTGTTTACTTAGATGTTTTTATCTCCTATTCTAGGGCTGATTCTGACTTAGCCCGTAAGCTTAATGATGCTTTGCAAATGCAGGGTAAAACCACTTGGTTCGACCAAGAAAGCATTGCTTCGGGAACGGAGTTTCAACAAGAAATTTATCGCGGCATTGAGGTTTCAGATAACTTTGTCTTTATTATTTCGCCGCGCTCGATTCGTTCGCCGTATTGTGCGGATGAAGTGGAATATGCCGCCAAACTTAACAAGCGCTTTGTCACGATTCTGCATCAGCCAGTCAATCCCACGGAGCTACATCCTGAGTTAGCCAAAATTCAGTGGATTGACTTTAACAAAAGCGATGCGGATTTTACCCGTACTTTCGGTCAACTGATTCGTACTCTCGATATCGATCGCAACCACGTTCATTATCATACCAAATGGTCGCAACGAGCTTTAGAATGGCAAGACAAAGACCAAGACCCAGACTTGCTACTGCGCGGTAGCGAGTTTACGGTAGCTCAAGATTGGTTGACTACTGCCCTAGAGCAGACCAAGCATCCCCAACCCACAGCTTTACAACAAGAATTTCTCCAAGCCAGCGCCCAAGCGATTACAGCCGCAGCAGCCATCGAGCAGCAACGTCAAGCAGAGTTACTGCAACTGCAACGGGAGAAAACCAAAGAAGCCGAAGCGCGTTTGGCCGAACAGAAAAAAAGTGCCAAACGTCAAAAACTATTTTTGAGCGCTACAACGGTAGGTTTTGTACTTTCGACTTTTTTAGGGGTTGTGGCCTTTGTGTCTTACGGTAAAGCTTTGGCCAGTCGCGATACGGCTCAAGCCGCTTATGCCAAGGCGATTGCCAAGTCTTCCGATGCCTTTTTTGCTTCTGGGAAAAACCTGGAAGCTCTCCTAGAAGCGTTACGAGCAGACCAAGGCTTACAAGCTGTCCGTCATCCCGAACAGCATCCGGAAATCAAGGACGATATCAAAGCGGCTCTGCAAAAATCTTTATATAGCTTGCGCGAACACAATCGCTTTGACGGCCATATTGCTCCGGTTAATGCCGTAGCTTATAGTCCCGATGGCGAACTGGTTGTATCGGGGGGCGAAGATAACAAGATTATCATTTGGCAGCGAAATGGCAAGCTCCTGCAAACTCTCGACCAACATCGGGATTCAGTAGAAGCGATCGCATTTAGTCCTGATTCTCAGTATATTGTTTCGGCGAGTATCGACCAAACTATCAAGTTATGGCAGCGAGATGGTACGTTGATTGCGTCTTGGCAAGGTCAGACCAATGATATTAATAGTGTGACATTTAGCCCGGATGGTTTGCTTTTGGCTTCGGCGGGAGCGGATAAAAAGATTAAGTTATGGCGACGGGATGGCACTTTAGTCCGTACTTTTGAAGGCCATACAGATGAAGTTCAAGAGGTGGTGTTTAGCCCCAATGGCAAGTTCCTGGCTTCGGCAAGTAGCGACCAAACGGTGAAAATTTGGCAATTGGACGGCGAGTTACGGCAAACTTTAACGGGTCACAGGGATGAAGTGACTGGGGTAGCGTTTAGCCCGGATGGTTTGCTTCTGGCTTCGTCGAGTAATGATGCAACGGTGAAAATTTGGCAATTGGATGGCAAACTTCTACAAACCTTGATTGGCCACGAGAATGCCGTTCGCAGCGTGAAGTTTCATCCTAATGGCGAAGTGTTGGCTTCAGGCAGTTGGGATCAAACGATGAAGTTGTGGACTCTAGAGGGGACGGTGTTGGAGACTTACACGGGCTATACCAATAAAATTGAAGATGTTGCTTTTAGTCCGGAGGGGGATTTTATTGCTTCGGCGAATCAAAATGGTATTGTGACGATTTGGCGGCAACATCAGCGTTTTTTAAATTATTTATCCGAACATGACAAGGCGGTGAATCAGGTGGCTTTTAGCCCGGATGGTGCGTTGATTGCTTCAGCGAGTGGTGATAGAACGCTGAAACTGTGGCATCAAGCTCCGGACAAACGCTGGAAATTGAAGCAGAATTTGAGTTTGATTCACGATGATGGTGTGGAAGTTGTGGTATTTAGCCCGGATAGTTCCCTGTTGGTGACGGGGGGACGCGACCGAAAAATCCGAGTGTGGCATCCTGATGGTACTTTGCTGCATGAGTGGAATGTGGGGACTAATATTCGCGATATTGCTTTTAGTCCTGATAATCAAACGATCGCGATCGCGGGTAATAATCATCATATTCAATTGCGGGATCGTTCGGGTCGCTTGCTACATACTTTAGAAGGTCATCGCGATGCGGTTAGAAGTGTGACGTTTAGCCCGGATGGTAAACATATTGCTTCGGGGAGTACCGATAATACGGTGCGCTTGTGGTCTAGTGATGGAGAATTGTTGACGACGCTCACGGCTCACAAGGGGCCAATTACGTCAGTACAGTTCAGCCCGGATAACCAAAAGTTGGTTACGGGTAGTGAGGATAAACAAATTAAACTGTGGCAAATTGAGAGCGGTCAACTCACACAATTATTAACTTTTGAACAGCACAGTGATATTGTGACTGATGTGGCTTTCAGCCCGGATGGTCAAATATTAGCTTCTACGGGGGCTGATAATACGATTAAACTTTGGCGTTTGGATGGAACGGTGTTACGCACGCTTTACGGCCATCGCAATATTGTTAATGATGTGGCTTTTCACCCGACGGCTGATATTCTTATTTCCGCATCCAATGACCATAAGGTAATTGTTTGGAAGTTGCACGAAATTATGGCTGAAGATATGACTGCAATCAAGCAAACGGGTTGTGAATGGTTGCAGGACTTTTTGTCTACAAATCGAACCCTAGAAGAACGCGATCGCCAATTATGTGATGGTATTATACCAGAGGAATCAACGAATTTAAGTGCTACGGGTCGAGCGGATTTGTAATGACGGGAAATTAGGGCGATCGCGCTTTTACCCTCGATGTATTATTCAAGGGTAAATTTCCAGTATTTTACAGGTTTTAATTGTTACGATAAATTTACATTTTGCTCTTTGAAAATTGAGGGAAATGCAATATACTATATCAGGAAGAAAATAACATAGGCACAATTTTAAACCAGACAATTAGCTTTTTTGCTTTAACAAAAAAGCAGTAATTGACTAAGTTTTATGATGAAATCATCCTCGCTTTCCAAAAAGTATATATTGTTTCGCGATCGCCCCCATCAAAGTCCCTAGGGTAGACATTTAGGAGCAGAACCAAGCTGTGGCCAAAAAACTCAACTACCGTCAATATCTCCAAAAAAATCTCGGCGGACTTATCGACCGTCTAGACATCTCCGACCTCCGCAAAGACTTCCTCAAAAATCGCTGGCTCGACCAAGTTATCTGGCTCGAAGGCCGTGCCAAAAAAGAACAAAGCCGCCACTATCTCCTCAGAATGACCACCATTGTCGGCGGCGTGATTGTACCAGCCCTCGTCGGTTTCAACAACCCCAACGACAATCCCCGTTTGGGAGTCATTATTGGTTGGTCTGCTTTTGGAGTCAGTCAAGCCGTCGCCATCTCTGCCGCCATCGAAGAATTCTTCGGTCACGGCGAAAAATACCTCAACTATCGCAACACCGCCGAAAACCTTAAAATCGAAGGCTGGCAATTCTTCCAACTCAGCGGCCCCTATCGTCGCTACGACTACCACGACGACGCATACACCATCTTTGCCGAGCGCGTCGAACAGTACGTCATGCAAGATGTCAAAGGCTTTATCGCCCACCTCGAAGAAACCCAGGGAGAATCCAATAAAGATGCCGAAGCCAACGCCAAAAACGCCGAAGCCGCCCTCGAAAAACTGAATCAAAACCTCAAAATCCAAGCCGAATTTGATGCCGAACGGCGTAAAATCGAAGCCGAAAAACAGCGACTCGCCGCCGAAAAACAACGCCAAGAACAAGAACAGCAAAAGCAACAGGAAACCGCCCCCCCCCAAGCTCGGTCTCTGATACACATCTGACGCTGCCGCCGCTAAGGCCCCGGCGCACAGCCCTCGTACCTTCCCACTGGCCAAACAG
>JAWQFT010000011.1:0-62749 GCA_035968055.1 Jaaginema sp. PMC 1080.18
CCTTGCAAGCTTATCCCAAACTCACGTTAAGTAAGGATTTCCAAGTTGTGTATAAACCCTCTCGCGCTGGGGGAGAGGGGCATCAAGATTGTGTGTGGTTAAAATTTTAGTAACTATCGTTAGGGCCGACGGTAAGACGAGCAAGGCTTTGGTTAACTTGATTGAGTCGTTTCGCGATCGCCTGCCGCCAGACTAAACTGATTTTAGTATCGGCGATCGCGTTTTGGGCGGCTTCGCGATAAACTGCACTCGTCGCGGGGTCTGAAGCATTATCGCACCAACGGAGATTGTGGTAGATTGTGCGGACAGAAGCCATAATTTTTCCCTCCTGTATCGGGAATGACATAAAATAAAAGAAGATGAACGATCCTCCCCAGTTCCCCTCTTGCAATTTGAGGCAGAACGAGGGGAGGTTTTTCCCTTAAGGTAAGTCGGTGTGACTCATAAGATAGCGATCGCACTCCCGCGCTGCACCGCGACCCTCATTAAACGCCCACACCACCAAGCTTTGACCGCGCCGACAATCCCCCGCCGCAAAGACACCGGGAATACTGGTGGTATATTTACCGTAATCGGCTTTGACATTAGAACGAGGATCGCGGTCTAAACCCAAGGCATCCAAAAGAGGCTGTTCGGGGCCGAGGAAACCCATCGCCAGTAGTACCAACTGCGCTGGAATTACCTTCTCAGTTCCGGGGATGGGGTTAGGGGTAAAGCGCCCCGCTTCATCCTTCACCCACTCAATTTGGGCGGTGTGAATCGCTTTGACGTTACCCTCTTCGTCCCCTTCAAACTTCGTCGCCGTGGTGGTATAACACCGGGGATCGTCGCCAAACTGGTCTATGGCTTCCTCTTGACCGTAATCCACGCGGTAGATTTTCGGCCATTCGGGCCAGGGGTTATTCGCTGCCCGGTCTGTGGGAGGTTTGGGCATAATTTCCAGTTGCGTGACACTTTGGCAACCATGACGAATTGATGTCCCGACGCAATCAGTTCCAGTATCGCCCCCACCGATAATGACCACATCTTGCCCGGTGGCGGAAATATAGTCATCACCAGGGCTACCGTCGAGAATCGCTTGGGTATTGGCAGTCAGGAACTCCATCGCGAAGTGAATGCCCTTGAGGTCGCGGCCTGCGATGGGTAAATCCCTCGGACGAGTCGATCCCGTACACAGAACTACAGCATCGAATCCTTGCAATAGGGTTTCGACGGGGACATCTTTCCCGACTTCGGTATTGCAAACGAAAATCACACCTTCGTCTTCGAGGACTTTAAGCCGTCGCTGTACGACTTGTTGCTTATCCAACTTCATGTTAGGAATACCATACATGAGCAATCCGCCAGGGCGATCGGCGCGTTCGTAGACGGTGACGGTGTGGCCGGCGCTGTTGAGTTGGGCCGCAGCGCAGAGTCCGGCGGGGCCCGAACCAATGACGGCGACTTTTTTGCCCGTGCGTTTTTGGGGGGGTTTGGGTTCGATCCAGCCGGATTCCCAGCCTTTTTCGATGATGGAATATTCGATATTTTTAATCGTGACGGGGGGGTTGGTAATGCCGAGGACGCAAGACCCTTCGCAGGGGGCAGGACAGACGCGACCTGTAAATTCGGGGAAGTTGTTGGTTTTGTGGAGACGGTCGAGGGCTTCTTGCCACAATCCTCGGTAAATCAGGTCGTTCCATTCGGGGATGAGGTTGTTGATGGGGCAACCACTGGCCATACCGCCGAAGGTTGTTCCAGTATGGCAGAAGGGCGTACCGCAGTCCATACAACGGGCGGCTTGGGTTTGGAGTTTTTCTGCGGGGGTGTGGAGATGGAATTCGTCCCAGTTACGGATGCGATCGCTTGGGCTTACTTCGAGGGGAAGTTCGCGCAAAAATTCCATGAAGCCGGTTGGTTTTCCCATTAATCTTGATTCTGTAGAGGGTTTTCGGGGGTCGAGTTGGGGTTGCTTTCGGTTTTAATCTTGACTACTGAAAAAAATTAAAGCAACGATCGCGCTGAATCTGCCCGAACGTAATATTTTTTTAGGGTTATTTAGGAAAGGAGTGACGGTTGAGTGACAAATTGTGAATTGTTGTTATTTTTTGTGAACAAGATTGACAATGCGATAAGATGCGTTAATTTACTTTTAGCTTTAAAGCATCAAGAACCGGAAGACAATCAAGAGCAACAAGAAATTCTCAAAAGAACTTATTTGAGCGATCGCGATCCCCGTTCTTGGCGCGATTCAAGTAAGCTCATCTTGCTCGAAGTAACTGAATTAATTAATTCAGAAAATGGGCACAGAGAAGTTGTAGACCCCTAATAATTGCTAACCTGAAAGCAAAAGATTGGGGCGATCGCTGCATAAGTTGGCGAACCCCGCGACATATAACACTTTAGAGTTTTTCCCACGGGCATTATGATAAAAGTTAACTTCCGACAAAGTGCTACCGCGATCGCTGCTATCTTGGCTTTGAATTTCACTCCCGGTTTGCGTCCCAAGGCGATCGCGGCTGAAACTCCCGAAACTCCTGCGGTTACGGAAACTGAAACTGAAACTGAAACTGAAACTTTTGATAATATTTACGACCAAGCCAAAGCCGAGTTACCTGACGATCTCTACGTTCTCTATCGCATCGTCGAACGGATTGCCAGAGCTAATAATTTAGACGAACATCCCTGGCGCGTTATTCTGGCTAATGATGATGAAATCAACGCTTATGCCAGCGAAGCCAATCTGATTGTGATGCACTTTGGCTTGCTCGATCAAACCGCCGGGGATGCTTCGGCTTTGGCTTGTGTTGTGGCTCACGAAATGGCGCATCATACCCACCAACACGCCGCGATTTGGACTTCTCAGGTGGAAGAATTGCGCGAAGAAATGCAACTCCACGATTCTGAAGAAAACTACGAAGAATTTGCCGAAAAATCCGCAGAATTTCGCCGAGGACAAGAGCTAGAAGCGGACGCTTGGGGCTATCGTTATGCAGCGACGGCAGGTTTTGACACTTCGGGATGTTTGCGCGGCTTTGACGTACTTTCACGGCTACCTGAAGCCTTGGTAGAAAGCAGTACCCACCCGGCAGTTCCTAAGCGTATCGAAACCCTCGAAGCCTTGATGAGCGAACAACCACCAGAGAATTTAGCGGGCAAAGGTGAGTTACAATTGAGAACAACTGAACCTTTGACGTAC
The DNA here is from genome assembly GCA_035968055.1 of Jaaginema sp. PMC 1080.18. Lineage (GTDB taxonomy): Bacteria > Cyanobacteriota > Cyanobacteriia > Cyanobacteriales > Spirulinaceae > Jaaginema. The sequence goes on from JAWQFT010000011.1 coordinate 3,179, forward strand.
AATATGTTAGAGGGCGATCGCTGGCTGCGGATTAATTCTAAGCGGGGGGGGAGTTTTGTTGATGATTTTGAACGTTTATTTCCCGACGAGTAAATGACGAAGGGGCGATCGCGAAAAATTAGAGCAGATATTGCATGAAACCTAATGTGGTTGTTATTGGTGCTTCTGCTGGCGGCTTTAATGCCCTTAAACATCTGTTTACAAATCTGCCAGGTAATATAGAAGCATCTTTTTTCGTTGTTTTACATCTGTCGCCAGATTCTCCGAGTCATTTGGCAACATTGCTGAATAATGTTAGTCCTCTGACGATTAAAAACCCAGAAGACGGGGAGAAAATTCAAAAACGTTTTGTGTATGTTGCTCCTCCCGACTACCACTTGTTAGTCAAAGAGGGTTATATTCGGTTGTATCACGGTCCCCACGAAAATCGCCATCGTCCGGCGGTCGATCCTTTGTTTCGTTCGGCGGCGGTGGCTTACGATCGGCAAGTGTTGGGGATTATTTTATCGGGTTTGCTCGATGATGGCAGTTCGGGGTTGTTGGCGGTTAAGCATTGCGGCGGTATTACAATGGTACAAGACCCGGAAGATGCCCGTTACGCAGATATGCCCCGCCACGCGATCGCCGCCGTCAAAGAAGTGGATTATCAATTGCCGTTGAGTCAAATGGCAGACGCGATCGCTCAAATCCTGCAAAAACCCAACACCAAAACGGGTACTGTTCCCGATGATATCAAAACCGAGGCCGCGATCGCCGAGCGCGTCATGAGCGATGTATCGGGAACTGAAACTTTGGGTTCATTAATTCCGATGGGTTGTCCCGAATGCGGTGGACCTCTCTGGCAAATTAATATCGATGCGGTAAGACGCTATCGCTGTCATGTAGGTCATGGTTTTACCGCACAAACCCTACTTAATAGTCAAGATGAAGCCTTAGAAAAGGCATTATGGGCAGCAATGCGGATGATGGAAGAGCGATCGCGTTTAGCCTTTACAATGGCAGAGGATGAAAGCCAAAAAGGTCGCGATAAATCAGCAGCTATTTATTATGAAAGAGCTAAAGAATCAAAAGCTCACGCTCAAGTCTTGAAAAAACTACTCGCTGATGCTAGTTAAGTCTTAAGTGAATTACAACATAATCCTGAAAATTGGCAGTTTTACAACTAATATCTTAAATATTCCCTGCACATCGGTTTTTGGCTATCTCTGAAAGCTCCACCCAGAATTTGAGAAAAGTGGTAAGCTCTATCTAAAGCTACTTCTCGAAGGCGTTTTTGTGCTGCGACGCAGATTCACCGATCGCTAATACATTAATCGCTTCCGAAAAAAGGTGATAAGATCGGCAGTTTAACTCAGCTTGAATTCAAAATGTCTCATCCTAACGAAAACGAACATAACGATTTGAATCAGGACTCTAATGAATCAAGTGCTGAATTAGCAACCGAAGCAACAATTGAAACCAATGATGACACAGAAGAATCTTTCTTAATTGTTGGCATTGGGGCATCGGCAGGCGGTTTAGAAGCTTTTCAAACCTTCTTGAGAAATATGCAAGCTGATAGCGGCATGGCTTTTGTTTTGATTTCTCATCTCGCCCCCGATCATAACAGTTTGTTGTCAGAACTGTTAGCAAAAGAAACGGAAATGAACGTGGTTCAAGCGGAAAATGAAACGCCAGTTCAGCCCAATCATGTATATGTTATTCCCCCCAATACAACCTTAGTTTTAAGACAGCGCACGATTTATCTTAACGCGCCAGAAAGAGCGAGAGGACATCGTACTCCCATTGATATTTTCTTTGCTTCTTTAGCCGAAGATCAAAAAGAAAATGCGGCTTGTGTTATTTTATCGGGGACGGGAAGTGATGGTACAGTCGGACTCAAAGCAGTTAAAGAAAATGGCGGTTTAACCATTGCTCAAGATAGCAAAACCGCAAAATATGACGGAATGCCTCGCAATGCTATTTTGACGGGATTGGTTGATTATGTTTTACCTGTCGAAGAAATACCCGCCAAACTGTTAGAAGATATCCGCCATCGCCAAGATTTAAAAGATAACTTAGGCGTTGAAGGTATTATTAATGAAACTGCCGAAAACCTGCATAAAATTTGCTCATTGCTACTGCGTTATATCGGCCATGATTTTAGCAGTTATAAACAAAATACTTTAATTCGTCGGATTCAGCGCCGGATTCGGATTACGCAATCAACTTCGGTGGCTAATTATGTCGAGTTACTAGAAAATGACGAAGCAGAAATTAACGCTTTGTTTCAGGATTTATTAATTGGTGTTACGCAGTTTTTTCGCAATCCCGAAGCTTTTGAATCTTTACAAGAAAACGTCCTAACTTCTTTAGCTGAAAACTGCGTACCAGAACGACCAATTCGGATTTGGGTAGCGGGTTGTTCTTCAGGAGAAGAAGCTTATTCGATCGCAATTTTATTATGCGAAACGATTGGTTTTCGCGATTTGCGTTCCCATGTACAAATTTTTGCCACAGATATCGATGGACACAGTTTGGAGATTGCGCGTCAAGGTCGCTATCCTGAAGGAATTGCCGAGCATATTACCAAAGAGCGCCTAGACCTTTATTTTACCAAACAAGATAATAGCTATCAAATTAACAAAACAATTCGCGAAACTTGTATTTTTTCTCAGCATAGTATTATTAGCGACCCGCCATTTTCTCGAATAGATTTAGTTGCTTGTCGTAACGTTTTAATTTATTTTGATACGGAGTTAAAAAACAAACTAATTCCGTTATTTCACTATGCGTTAAATAGCGGTGGCTACCTTTTTTTAGGGCCGTCAGAAAATTTGAGTGACAGCGACCAAAAAGATTTATTTCATACTGTTGACAAACAAAATCGCCTTTTTCAACGCAAAGAGTCGATGATTTTGCCTCAAGTTGAATTTCCTTTGAGCGATCGCACTCAATCTCGCTCTTTAAAAACATTACAGTTGAGTCAATCTTCTGATAAAAGGCGTAAACAGCGCGGAGTTCAAGAAGTAATTGAACAAGTATTACTGCAAGAATATACGCCGCCTTGTGTTATTGTCAACAAACAGTATGAAGTCGTTTATTTCTTTGGTCGTACTGGTAAATATTTAGAACCCTCTCAAGGTATTCCGAGTAATAATATTATTGATTTGGCTCGTCGAGGCTTGCGCTTATATCTACGCACCGTTATTCAAAAAGCTTTTAATACGGGCAAGATTGTTACTCAAGAAAAGGTCGCGATTGAGAATGAAGACCGAGTTCAGTTAATTAATTTAGTTGTCCGTCCTCTCAGAGATAATAACCAAGATAGTAATTTATTAATGGTTATTTTCAAAGATACTATCGTGACTCCTCAAATCAAGGAGGCGGACTCTGGTGAATCCGCAGAAGATAGCGATCGCGAATCGCCTTTGGTACGAGATTTGGAAATAGAATTACAAACAACCAAAGAGCATCTGAGAACAACAATTGAGGAACTCGAAACTTCCAACGAAGAACTTAAATCGGCAAACGAAGAATTGTTGTCGATGAACGAAGAACTGCAATCTTCCAATGAAGAACTCCAAACCTCAAAAGAGGAAATGCAGTCTATTAATGAAGAACTAGAAACAGTTAACGCCGAGTTACGCAATAAAGTTGAAGAACTCGACGCAGCGAACAGCGATGTACAAAATTTCCTAGAAAGTACCAATATTGCGACTATTTTCTTGGACTTACAGTTGAGAATCAAACAGTTTACACCCGTCGCTACTAACTTATTTAACTTTATTCAAACGGATATCGGACGACCCATTACAGATATTGCTTTATCTTTGAATGAAGTTGATTTATCGGTTGATATTCGTCAAGTTCTGCGAACCTTAGTTCCCCTCGAAAAAGACGTTCAAGTAACTCAAGAAAATCGACATTACAAAATGCGAATTATGCCTTATCGTACCGTCGAAAATGTGATTGATGGGGCAGTTATTACCTTTGTCGATGTCACGGATTTGCGCCAAGCGAAAAACGAAGCCGAACACTGGGCAACCCAGCAAAGTGCGATCGCGGAACTGGGATTGTATGCCATTCAAAATGCTAGTTTCTCAGAAATTTGCGATCGCGCTGTCACCATTATTTGTAAAGTCTTGCCTAGCGATTTTTGCAGCTTATTTCGCTGTCGCAATGAGACAACTGAGGAGGGCAATCAGCTTTTATTAAGTATTGGCAAAAACTGGCCGGAAGATATGGTTGGGAATGCCTTGATTGATGTGCATCATTCCCAAGTCGGTTATACTTTGGGTCAGTCAAGCCCTGTGGTAGTTCAAGACGCAGATACCGAAAATCGCTTTAGTTTGCTGCCTATTTTGCGCGATCGCGGCATCGAAGTCAAAAGCGGTCTCAGCGTTAAAATTCACGGTACTGACCGCCCTTACGGAGTCTTAGCTATCCATTCCTACCCAGCTTATCAATATACCTCAGAAGATACTTCCTTTCTCCAGGCGATCGCCAATACTATTTCTGCGGCATTCCAACGCCATCAAAAAACTGAAGCCCTAGCCCAAAGCAGCAATCGCCTCGACCTCGCCATCACAGCCGGTCAAATGGGCATTTGGGAGTATGATGCGGTTACTGGCTTATCAAACTGGAATGACATCGAATACGAACTTTTTGGCTTAAATCCCGCCGAAGTTACCCAAGCCAGTGGAGACTTATTTTATCAATACGTTCATCCCGAAGACGTAGAACGAGTCCGCAAGAACTTTGAAGCGAAAATTGCCGCCCAGGAAGAATTTATCGACGAATTTCGCGTTATTCATCCCAATGGGCAACTGCGGTGGCTGGCAGCAAGAGGTCGCGTAGTAGCAGACCAACAAGGCAACGTAACTAAAGTGATTGGCGTAAACTATGATGTGAGCAATCGCAAACAAAACGAAGAAGCCCTCAAAGAAGCAGACCAACGCAAAGACCGCTTCCTTGCTTCCCTCGGCCACGAACTCCGCAACCCCCTTAGCGTGTTGTATCATAGCTTAAGCTTGCTCAAAAATGCCGACAGTCGCGATCGCGAGACTCAAATTCAAGTTATTATGGAGCGTCAAGTCCGACTGCTGAGACGCTTAATCGACGACTTACTGGATGCTTCTCGCCTCGCTTATGGCAAAATCCAAATTAGCTGCGAATCCCTCGACTTGAACCAACTCATACAGCAAATTGTCGAAGATCGTCAACTGGACTTCGAGCAGCAAAACCTCGAATGTGACCTGCAACTTCCAGAGCATCCCATTTGGATCGACGGTGACAGAATTCGCTTAATTCAAGCCTTCTCCAATATATTGAATAATGCCAGTAAATTCTCCAACGAAGGCGATCGCATTGAGATTCGCGTCGAAGCCCAAAACCGCCGCGTTACCGTCGTTATTGCCGATACGGGAATCGGTATGTCCCCAGAGGCTTTAACCCGGATTTTCACCGCCTTTAGCCAAGAAGAAAACCGCCAGCAACTCAGCAGTGGGGGTTTGGGCTTAGGTCTTCCCGTCACCCAAGGAATTATCGAACTGCATCGCGGTAGAGTATGGGCCAGTAGCGATGGTTTAGGACAAGGCTCTCAATTTTACATTGAATTGCCCCGCATTGTTGATGAAATCGAACCCTCTGACTCATTACCCGATTCCTCACCCGACGACTCCACCCCCGATACTATTTCCGGTCGCGTGTTAGTCATTGAAGACAACTTCGACTCAGCTTTATTAATTCAGCTACTTCTCGAAGACTTAGGCTACGACGTTGAACTGGCTTACGATGGTAACGAGGGCTTAACCAAAGCCGAAAGCTTCAAACCCAACTTGGTGATTAGCGATATTGGTCTTCCAGGAGAGATGGACGGCTATGGTGTAGCGCGGGCTATTCGCAGTAACCCCGAATTACAATCAATTTATCTTGTTGCTATGAGTGGCTACGGTCAGCAAGAAGATAAAGACCAAGCTAAAGCTGCTGGGTTTAATTTTCACATTACTAAACCCATTGATTTGAATGAACTTCAGCGTTTAATCCAATCCCAAGTTTCTTAGAAAACTCTTTATTGTATCAAATCTGGTTCGACACCCCCTTTATCCAGCTTAACCCGCCCACGGATTAAAATCCGGGGCTAATGAGAACAAAGTCTGCCTTCGCAGACTAGAAAATAGGTGGGTTTTGGTAAGCGTATTTGGGATTAGAAGCTTATCCCGAACTGACGTTACTTACTTTTCGGACATATTTAAAGTGCGGCGAGCTAATTTAGCATAGGTTTTAACCGTTTCGTAGGGCATCTCCAAATCCTGGGCGATCGCCTGGAGAGATTCCCCCATTTCTCGTCGTGCTAAAATCGTGGCGCGGGTTTGACAGATTTTTTGAGCGCGATTTCCTCCAGTCCGCTTTTGCTGTTGCATCAAACAAGCGGCAATTTCTGCGATGCGCTGTGCGAGTTGATTCGTAGCGACTAAGGTTTCGATTTGGGGTAAATCCTGCTGCCAACCCAGGCGGGTTTGACCGAGACCAAAAGGAGTTTTGTGACCCGTACCGCAGTAAGGGGCGAATTGTACCAAACTAAAAAAGAGTTGGTAAAACTCTGGGTTTTGGGTAGCAGTTGTGGCTAGGGCGAGTTCTATTGCACCGAGAAACCCCGTTACCGATCCCCGTTTTCCGGCCGGGACTTTGGCGGTTTCGAGGCGGTGACGTAGGATTACGACATTTTCATCAATCCAGTGGAGAAAGGCGGTTTGGTCGATGGGATATTGAGAAAAGTGATTCCAGCGCCGTAGATAACTGTGAAAAAGGTTGTTGGGAATGGGGAGAGGCAGGTGATGACCTTTGCTGCGGAAACTGGTAGGCGAGATAAAACTGAGGGAAACCTTGGTAGGTGTGGGGATTTTGAGGAGTTTGCTGTAGGTAGTGGGGGATTGCGCGATCGCGATTCTGTCGATGTTAAAGCTGGCATTGCGAAGATCGAGGGTGTTAGGGGGGGTCTTTAACCAGGTTTTGAGCCATTGTATGGTGGGTTGCGCTAACACACTGCAATACCAAAGATAGGTGCAATCGGGGTACAGTTGGAGATATCGACCAACAGTATCAATTTTGCCTGTAAGTCGGGATAGGGTAAAAGATTTTTCCGATTGATTATCGTGGAGGTTTTGGGAGAGTTGGGGATTGTGCGATCGCACTTGGTGCAGCAGCCAAGCGTGCAAACCCGTTGTATAGTTGGGGTACAGTTGGGTTGTTTGGTTTAAAGACAATTCAAAGACTAAACCTACTAATTCTGTTGAGTCGGGAATTTGGGCAAGTATGGTAGTCGCGGATTTTGTCATAACTTAACTCTCCAGAAACTTAAATTCAACTCCTACCCCCCCCGATTGCCCAAAACTACTGCCTACGGCCCAAGACCTACTGCCCCTTAATCGCTGATGAGGAGAGTTAGCAGACTTGACTTCGCTTGAGTTTTACGGGTTGGAGAGGGAGGAAAAAAACTGTGCCACAGGTACGCTATATTCCAGCCAACCAAAAGCACCGCGTCGAAGCCACTAGCAGCGATCCTCCTTGGGTTTGGCTGGGCTATCCATTCCCCTGAGTTTCCTAGAGATTTAGAGTCTTTGTTGGTCTTCTAAATACATTTGTAACTCTTGGGTGCGTTGTCGCGTGCGATCGGCAATACAGCTTGAATAAATCATTGGCATGATGCTGCCCCCATCGTAGCGTCTTTGGGAGTATTCGCAATCAGCATCTCGGAAAGTAATCCAAGCTTTTTGGGCTGAAATTAGGCGCTGGGTTTGGGCTTCGTTGTTTATTGTTCCTCGCAACTGTTGGTACACTTGATTGAGGGCTGTGTCTGCGTCTTTTGCGTCTTGGGCGGCACAAAAGTTCATTTCCATTTGAGTGGTAGCATTGTCGCAGTCGGGGGTACTGGGGGATTGAGCGATCGCGCTTTCTGGAGAAGGGGAAACGGCACTTTCGGGTGCTTCTGTTCTGGGAGTTGCGGGGGAAACCGCCACATTTTCCGTGGAAGAATTAGCCGATTGGGAACAACTCAAGACCAATCCTAACAAGGCGATCGCCCCGGCTGTGGTTAAAATTTTACCCATCATTTTCTCATCCTTGCAATTATTAAGCTACTAAGCAAATCACTGGAAACACGAGATATTCCAGAAAAAACAGTTTCCAAATAAATTGGTAAAAACTGGCTATTTCGGCTTTATTATCGAGGTTAACCCCGCGCGATCGCCACCACAGCCCGGCTAACAATATCCCATGCGCTCCTATCATCAAAGGGGAATTAATACCGGGAATTTGCCAAAATCCGAGCAAAATCATGGCTAAATAGCAAAAAGTAATGATACCGCTTGCGAGGTTGAAAATTTTAGTTTTACCGAGCAAAAGGGTAAAGGTGGTAATTTGATATTGGCGATCGCCTTCGGTATCGGGAACGTCTTTGAAAATGGCGATCGCGATCGTAAAAACGACCACAAACAAAGTTAAAACCCCAACCGGAGCATTCAGGGCGATTTTGCCGCCAAACTGCTGGCTAAAGTGCAAAAATAAGCCCAAATTGACAATAACGCCCCGCACGGTAAAAATGCACAAAGCTGCCAAGAGGGGAAAGCGTTTTAAGCGGATGGGAGGTAAAGAATAAGCCGTCCCAATCACTAAACTAACTGCCACTGTCAGCCCCAACCAAAACCCCAAAACCGCGGCCAAAACCAAGGCCAAAACCCCCGTAATCCCTACAATCCAGCGACCTTGTTGGGGACTGAATTCACCCGCAGCGAGGGGTAAATGCGGTTTATTAATGGCATCAATGGCAATGTCTTCGAGTTGATTGAGGCCGACAATATAGACATTACCGCACAAACAAGCCGCGATCGCCCCCAACAACTGACCGCTACTAGCGAAGTTGACTGGATATCCTGTAGCCGCGATCGCCAGTAAAAAGAGCGCTAAGACACTTAAAGTCGTACCGATAATCGTATGAGGTCGCGAGAATTTCCACAAGCTATACAGCCAAGAAATGGGCGTTTGAGAACCCAGAGGAGAGATTTGAGTCATGTCTTCTGTTGAGATGCGTCTTAGCTATTAGGGTACTAGGAATGGCCTCTGGGGGGATGTTTTCGCGACCTTAACCCTGGATATTTTTAAAGCTCCGTCTGGGGAGGGAGGAGAGGTGAAACCAGAAAACTCTAACCTGAAGATTGCGGAGATTGAGAGCTATCAAAGAAGTTAGGGCTTTGGGACTGTCCTCAAGACCGCGATCGCCCTTCTCGTTAATTTAATTAAATGCCAAAAACTCTCGCAGGAAACGCTAAACTGACTTTTTGAGGCCGTAATGCTTACCAGCTTGCTGAATATGGTTACACCAGCAACGATTTTACAAAATATGCTTGATGGCGATCGCTACTTAGTCGTGGCTATCGATCTTCAGTATAATTTGATTTTTAGCAACGCTAGAGCGCCACAAAACCTCAATATCCTGGGGGGTCAATCTCTGGCAGTCGGGGACAATTTACAACAGTATTTGGCTCAAATCCCGGAAAACGCCGAGATTTTGGCTTATTGGCAACAAACATTAGCCGGAGAAAAAAGCCAATTTACCCAAGAAGTGAGGACTTCAGGGCAAACCGTCCGCTACTACGAAGTTAACTTGATGCCGTTGTGGGAAGGAGAAGCGATCGCGGGTGCAATGGCAGTAGCCACGGAAGTCACAGCCGGGAAACAACGGGAGAACCAACTCGCAGCCACCGTCAACGAGACTGCGGTACAACTCGAACAAGAAGCTCGCGAACGGAGTATTGCTCAAAAACTGTTGGCCGATCGCAACCGCATTCTCAAGGATATTGCCCGCGATCGCCCCTTGAGTCAAGTTTTAGAGGCGATCGCCTTAACCCTAGAAACTTATCTAGAAGAAGCAATTTGCGTCATTATGCTACTCAACCCGCGCAAAACGGCGTTGGTACATGGTGCAGCCCCCCACTTCCCTAAACCCCTCAAAAACTCAGTCTTACAGGGAATTATTCCCAGTCCCCAAGCCGGGAGTTGCGGAACAGCCGCTTATCGCCAAGAACCCGCGATCGTGACGGATATTCGTACCGATCCTTTGTGGGAGAGCGATCGCGAAGCAGTTTTGGCTTATGATTTACAATCTTGTTGGTCTTTCCCCATATTTGACTCCCAAGGAGAATTACTCGGTACTTTGGCAATGTACTACTCGCAAAAACGCCAACCCCTCGCGACAGAATGGAAATTGGTGGAGCAAATGTTGGATTTGACCAGTATTGCCATCGAAAATCGTCAAAACAAGCGATCGCTACAAGACCGAGAAGATTATTTACATCGGGCTTTATTGAATGCTCCTTTCCCGATTCTGATTCATGCCGAAGATGGTGAAATTGTCCTGGTTAACCGGATGGTTTCCTCTCTGACTGGGTACGATCGCGCGGCAATTCCTACAATTGCTGCTTGGACGGCCAAAGTTTACGGCGATCGCCAGGACGCAGTTCGTTCCCAAATTGCCGATTTGTATAGCCTCGATAGCGATTCTCCTGTGGAAGAAGGAGAATTTGAACTGCGAAGTCGCGAGGGTCTTACCCTGACTTGGACGTTTCGCAGTGCTTCTTTAGGGATGCTTCCTGACGGTCGGCGGGTGGTAATTTCGATGGCAAATGATGTTACAGAGCGTAAGAAGCTAGAAACTGAGTTAAGTCGGCGAGAAGCGCGGTTACAGCGTTTATTTCACTCGGATATGATTGGTATTGGCGAGTGGGACATTTCAGGGAAAATTGTCGATGCCAATGCCACTTTGTTACAACTGCTAGGATACGATCGCGCCGATCTCGAAGCTGGGGCAATTGATTGGTATGCTTTGACTCCTCAAAAGTACGTTGCTGCCGATCGCCAGGCTTTAGCCGAGATTCAGGAGTCGGGGGTGAGTCATCCTTATGAAAAAGAATTTCGCGATCGCCACGGTAAGTTAACGCCTGTGTTGGTGGGTTCTTGTTCTCTAGAAACCCCCACTCGCGGCTTTTTCTTTGCCGTTGATATTAGCAAGCGCAAAGCCCTAGAGCGTTCTTTACAACAATCCATTCAACGGCTGGAAAATCTCCGCAGTCTCGATTTGGCGATTCTGGCTTTACAGTCGATTGATGATATTGTACGGGAGGCTTGCGATCGCTTGGAAAAGTTGTTTGACTTTAGTAAAGTTAATCTGGTAATTGTGCAACTGAACTCGGAAACAGCACGCTGGCTGAATACCCCGACCGCTACGACTCCTACCCCCGACGAACTAACTCAATTGCGATCGCTGATGCAAGGGGCTGCTCAATCCGACCGTTATTGTATTGTGGGCGATCGCGAGCAGTATCCTGGAGTTTTACCCCCCGATCCCAACTGCCACAGTTTTGTGGGTATCTCGATCTGTGCTAACGATAAATGCTTTGGTTTATTATTTTTGTGGTGCGACCCCGTTAGCACAATTCAGCCGCAAAATCTCGAAATTGCTCTGGAAATTAGCAATCAAATCGCGATCGCTTGTCAACAAGAATTGCTCAACCACGAGTTACAAAGCTATACCAAAGAACTCGAAAATAGAGTGGCTCATCGCACCGCTCAATTACAAGAAATTAACCGCGAGTTAGAAGCTTTTACTTATTCGGTTTCCCACGACCTCAGAGCGCCTCTAAGAGCGATTCAAGGTTTTTCAACGGCGTTGCACGAAGACTATATTAATGTCATTGACGATGTAGGGTGTAGTTATCTTCAGCGCCTTAATCAAGCGGCTCAAAAGCTCGATCGTTTGATTCAAGACCTTTTAAGTTATAGTCGCTTGAGTCGGACGGAAATTCAGTTTAAAAATTTAAATCTAGAACATCTTATTCAAAATATTATTCATCAGTTATCCCTAGAAATTAAAGAAAGAAATGCCAAAATCACTATCTCCCAACCGTTGGCCTGGGTGTACAGCAACCCGACAATTCTGCAACAAATTTTAGTGAATATTATCCAAAATGCCCTCAAGTTTGTGGCTTCGGAGGTGCAACCCCATATTCATATTTACAGCGAAACTACGAGCGATCGCCTTGTCCGCTTGTGGATAGAAGATAACGGTATTGGCATCGATCCGGAACACCAAGAACGCATTTTCACTCTGTTTGAACGTTTGCACGGCTCGGAATCCTACACGGGAACTGGCATTGGTTTGGCTTTGGTGAGCAAATGCATAGAACGCTTGCGCGGTCAAGTGGGAGTAGAATCTCACCTCGGTGGGGGAAGTCGGTTTTGGCTGGAAATCCCGATGAGCGATCGCGGGAAAAATCGCTAACATTGGTTTTTTTGAGAGTAATAGCGATGAGGATTTTAGGCTTTGCTGAAATTCAAGCTATACTAAAAAATGGTAATCTAATGAAGCTCGCTTTTTTCCTGCATTGGGAGCGACTCAAACAACAAAAACCCTTGTTCTGAATACCTTGATTTTGAGTTATGGATTCCAGTCTACCAGGCTGTATTTTATTAGTCGAAGATGATGAAAATGACATTATATTAATGGAGAGAGCTTGCCGTAAAGCAAACTTCAATATACAGTTTGAAATTTGTCGGGATGGCGATCGCGCTGTTCAATATCTAGAAACCATAATGAGTCTCGATGATAGCTCAAGTTTGACTTTGCCTTTGTTAGTATTACTGGATTTGAAGTTGCCTCGTCGTTCGGGATTGGAAGTGCTGACCTGGATACGCCAACATCCCACTTTTAATAAGATTCCTGTAATTATTCTGACGGCTTCCGATGAAAGATTAGATATTAAGCGAGCTTACGAACTTCATGCTAATTCTTATTTAGTGAAACCGATTAGTTTTCAGGATTTAGTTCATTTAGTGCAATCGGTTAAAACTTATTGGCTAGAGTTGAATAGAAACCCAGAGTTTCGCTATTAAGTTAATTCGTAGTAATGATTGGCTAATAATAAAACGCTCATACTTTGATACAAAGGATGAAAACCTGTAGCGATCCCCCCTTGGCTAAACTGAGGATTGAGTAAATAATCGCGATCGCGTCGCTGAGGACGACCATCTCCGATTAGTAACTCTTTTAAAACTGCTTCCGGGGAGGACTGACCGTAGCACAAACTCTGTACCCAGCGCCCTTGCCAGCAACCATACTGTTCGAGGCGTTCTTGGGGACTGCGGCGATCGCTTCCTACTGCGCCAAATTCTCCGGTTTGGCTTTGCTCTCGTACTAAATCGCGAGCCGCTTGGGTCATTCCCCAAGATAAGCTCAAGGGTTCTACAGGTGGAGTGGTCTGGAGAACCGCGATCGCTTCATTAACAGCATCAATTCCTTCTTTTGTCAAGGTTATGGTATTGTCCAGTTGAGCGACTCGTACCGTATCGACAAAGCGATCGCGCCATGTCTGCAATATGGGAATGTAAGATTGCGGTTCTAAACGAAGTTGATTCACCGCTTGCAAAAACATTTCATCCCCAGCCACCAACTTATTTTCGCTGAGATCGGGGTAATCGAGGTAGTTTTCGGCAAAAATGAAGTGATATTGCCCATCTTCTCCCCCATAAACGCCAACACTTTGCCATAAGGGATTGAGCAAATAAGAGCGAGATTGACGGCGGGATTCTCCCGTTCCAACTAACCAAGCCGCGATCGCCATTTGAAGGTCGCTGGTATTACTACTATAAACCTCCGCGATCGCCCCGGATAACTTGCCGTAAGGCTGGAGTTCTTGGCTGAGGGTGGTAGAGTCCCGATTTGACTTTTGAGCGCGTTTCTGGGCGATTATCGTCAAGCCGGAAGCGCGAGTCAGAAATGAAACTGGAGTCGCTGAAGCAAGATACCAGATAATTTCTTGGGCTGCTCCAGTATCGACAGCAGGCGATCGCTGAAGATAAGCTTTTATAACTGGGATATAAGATGCGGGATCGCGACGCAAACGGTTAATTTCGGCAATTGAGATTTGTTCTCGCTCGGTATCTTGACGCAATAGATGCACGGTTTCCATAAATTCCCTCAATACTGATCGTTGCTCTTAATCTTCTTGATTGTACTGTGGTAGAAAATCCTCTCTTTGACAAACTTTTAACTGCTGTTGGGCTACTTTTAAAGCTTGGGTAGTCGCTTGCAGTTGTTGATGGCAATAATCTAATCTATTTTGTAAAGTTTTAATGGTTAATTGTAATTGTACGCGAATAAAAACTTCTTCGAGTTGAAAAGGTTTAGTAATGTAGTCTACTCCCCCCACGCGAAATCCCATCTTTTTGTCTTCTTGCTCGTCAGCAGCACTCAGAAAAATAATCGGAATTCCTCTAGTTTGGGGATCGCTTTTGAGTTGCTGGCAAACCTCATAACCGTTCATATCCGGCATTCGTACATCTAATAAGATTAAATCTGGCGGACTTACCGCAATTGTTTTTAAAGCAGTTTTGCCATTAATGGCTTTGCGGACTTGATAATTTTGCTCGGTTAAAAAGTCAGATAAAAAACGGATATTTTCGATGGTATCATCCACAATCAAAATATCAAAAATAGAATCCCTCTCGCGATCGGGGTCACTCACGACAGAATACCTCCACTAACTTGAGAATTGCGCCGTTAACTCCAGAATACGGTCGAACGCATAAATATTCAACCATTGTTTCAAGGTTTCTTTTAATTTTTGTTGTTCGCAAGGGATTTGCTCAACTAGCTCTAAACATAAGCGATCGTTACACTGCAAAGCCGCAAAGTAAAGTTGGTCGATCCAATCTTTAGTCATTACTTCTAAGTCCGCAGGTTGAATATTGTTGGAGGAATTTGCGTCATAAGTCGCAGTGGATGAGTTTTTTTCTGAAGCTTGATATTGGTATTGTACTCCTAAATACTGACTGAGCTTTCCTAAAACTTCTCCTCGCTGAAAAGGTTTACTGATAAAGTCGTCACAACCCGCATCTAAGCATTCTTGACGCTGTTCGCTAAAAGCACTCGCGGTAATGGCAATAACAGGAGAAACAGAATTCATTGATAAACGTTCGGCTTCAGTTTTAATTAAGCGAGTTGCTTCATAACCATCCATTTCAGGCATATGCATATCCATAAAGATAATACTAGGTTGCAACTTTCGCCACATTTCAACTGCTTTTTTCCCGTTCTCGGCTTCCTCAATGGTTAAGCCTAATTCTTTAAGTAGTGTGGTCAAGAGTAAACGATTAACAGAGCGATCTTCTACGACCAAAACGGAGTATTCGGGCTGTCCTGGAGCTAACGTTGTAACGCTGTCAAATTTAGCATAAGCATCCATCGCATTTTCTGTTGTTTTAGCGATTTTTACGGGTAGAGAAAAATGAAAACAACTACCGCGATCGATTTGCGTTTCTACCGTAATTTCTCCTCCCATTAATTGAACAAATTGTTGAGAAATTAATAAGCCTAAACCTGTTCCTTCTTGCTGTTTTTGACCGACTTTGGTTTGGCTAAATGCCTGAAATAACAGATTGAGTTCTCGCTCGGAAATACCGGGACCTGTATCTCGAACGGCAAAGCGGAGGTTTACCCAGTCTTCTGCGGTGGAGGAGCGATCGCCTTCGTCATTTATACTTACAGATAAGCTGACTTCTCCACCTTCTGTAAATTTGAGGGCATTTCCGAGTAAGTTGAGTAAAACTTGCCGTATTTTCTTCGCATCAATTTCAATGACTGTGGGTAGTTTTTCGTCAATAACAAAGTTCAGTTTTAAGTTCTTGGCTTTGGCTTTGAGACTCAGTAAAGATTCTAAATTGAATAGTAGTTCTTTGAGGTTAGTAGGGGTAGGAGACAGAACAATGCGTCCGGCTTCAATTTTAGAAACTTCGAGGATATCGTTAATTAAATTGAGTAAGTGTTCGCCACTCTTATCAATAATGCTTGTATATTCTTGATGTTGGGGTAACAAAAAGCGATCGCGCTGCATCAGTTGAGCAAAACCTAAAATGGCATTGAGGGGAGTGCGTAACTCGTGACTCATATTGGCTAAAAAGACACTCTTGGCTTTATTAGCGCGTTCGGCTACGTCTTTAGCAATTTGCAGTTCTTGGGCTTGGTTTTGGGTTTTAGCAAATAATTCAGCTTGTTGTACGGCAACTCCGAGTTGAGTGCTAACTTGAGTGATAATATCGATTTCTCCTTGTTGCCAAGCACGGGGACGATCGTTTTGGTAAATTGCTAACAAACCCCACAAACTTTCGTGGCAAAAAATCGGCGCGATCGCGTAAGCTTTCGCTTGCATTGCTCGCAAAAAATTGAGATAACAATCTTCAAATCCTGCGGCTTCAATATCGGTTACGCAACAATAATAACTTTTATCGCGATATCTCCCTCCACTTTGTTGGATTAAATAGGTATCTTCTAAGGCCAAATTTGACGCTTGCAGATGGGGTATACGACAGTTAGATTCACCCGATACACCTTGATATAATTGGTTTTCTAAGTCATTATTGGTTGTAATTTGTACCCATCCCTCTCCCACGGCTTCACAAACAACAATACCACTCCAATCGGGGTTAAAACGGTAGATCAAAACGCGATCGCCATTTAAATTTTGTCGTAGTTCTTGGGTCGTTGCTGTAAAAATCGTATCAATTTCTAGGCTTTGGCGCATTCTTAACAAAATTGAGTTAATGGCTTTTTCTTTTTCTGCCATAATGCGAATTGCCTTTTCTTTCCCGGCTCTTTCTTCAATTTCGGTAGCCAGATTGACGTTACTTTCTTGTAATTCAGCCGTCCGTTCGATAACTCTTTGCTCCAACTCTTGGTTGAGTTTTTCGAGTTCTTCAGGACTGCGTAAAGAGAGAAACTGGGGTAATAACTGGCTTAGTTGTAAAGCAGTGTAACAAGAAATAAAAGCGGTAATTGCTTGCTCGATTCCCGACAGCCAATAATTGGGATACCAAAGCGTCCAGATTTCCAGTAAATGCCCAAAACCACAACACAAAATAAAAGCACTAAACAGCACAAATACTTTAGAAAAAGGCATATCCTGGCGCTTTTTCACAAAGTAAAGTAACATTGCTGGAATCGAGAAGTAGGCGATCGCAATCAAAGCGTCGCTTACTAAATGTAAGCTAACTAAAGAAGTTTGCCACAAGTAACAATTACCGTGGGGCATATACAGATAGATAGGATAAAAAAAGAAACTTAACATTGACACTATTTACTAATTCACAATGGTTTCCATGAGAGAAAAATAAATGAGCAGTCCCTTACGATTATATGTCTACAGCTTGCTTATAGAGTCGCATAGTCTTTTCTTTTCTGACCACCCCCAATAGAAAGTTAAAGACGTAACTTAAGATAGGATACTAGAAACATATTGGCCAAAATCCTTCTCGTTGATAGAATAAACGGCATTGGTTAAATAGAACACCAAAACACCTACTATTATTAGCAATTATTCTTTCTTGTTGGCTCACAAACGCAAAAGAGGAGTTATCCTGAGTATTCAGGGTTGGCAACGCTTACAAGCGGCTGAATACTTGGCCGCAGCCCGTTACAACTCCGGTCGCGCTTTTACTCTCGAACAACTTAGCGATCGCACACAACTCAGCACCAAAACATTAACTAAAGTACGCCATCGCCAAAAACCTGTCGATCAACCCACCCTGGTGGATTATTTTCGGGCTTTTGACCTCACCCTCACCCCTAATGATTATTTAAGCCAAGAACTCGCTCACGAACAATCAGAGGCGTTACTTGATAGTTTGTTACAAGCTCCCCTCAAAGGTCAACTCGCGCTAGATTCTCCTCTGTATGTATACCGTCCTCCAGCAGAACAACTCCTAACTCGCGAGATATTGCAACCGGGTGCTTTGATTCGGATTCGCGCTCCTCGTCAATTTGGGAAAACCTCCTTGGTAGCTAAAGGACTAGCACGAGCTAAAGAGAATCAACTGCGTGCGGTTGTGGTTAGTTTGCAATTAGTTGAACGTAGCACCCTTATCAGTTTAGATCGTTTTCTACAATGGTTGTGTGCTACTGTGGCTAACCGCTTGGGTTTACCCCATCAAATTGAGGAATTGTGGCAACCTATTTTCGGCAGTAGTTACAGTTGTAATGAATATTTTGAAAACTATTTATTACCCGCAGAAGACACTCCGTTATTAATTATTTTAGACGAAGTTAATATTCTGTTTAATTATCCCGATATTGCCACAGATTTCTTTGGTTTATTACGAGCTTGGTATGAGCGATCGCGCCATCAGACTCAAGGTAGCGTTGTTTATCAAAAACTACGTTTAATTATTAGTTATTCCACAGACGTTTTCCTCCCTTTAAATATTCACCAATCCCCCTTTAATGTCGGTTTACTCATCGAGTTAGAACCTTTTACCCTATCCCAAGTCCAAGAGTTAGCATTGCGTTACGGACTAACGCCAACTGAGTTTCAAGCCGAAGATTTAAGACAGCTTTTAGGAGGTAACCCATTTCTAACTCAACTTGCTTTATTTCATCTAAGTCAAGACCGCCTAACTTTAGCAGAAATTTGTAAAAACTTGACCAGTGCTAACAATATTTTTGCCAGTCATTTACGCCAACAATTGGTTTATATTGAACAAGCTCCTCATTTGAAAAAAGCCATCAAACAAATTATGCAATCTACTGAAAAAGTAGTGCTTTATCCCATAGACGCATACAAACTTCAAGGACTGGGACTGATTCGTTTTGAAGATAGCATTCCTATACCCAGTTGCCAACTGTATCAGCTTTACTTTAGTCAAGTTTTGTAAAGTGCTGTAAAAAAAGATAGCAAAAAAAAACAGAGCTTAACTTACTGAGTTAAGTTTCTATATTGCGTGGACTTAGCCCAACGAGAATGTGATAATTGTAAAACTGCGATCGCGCCATGCCGTTCTGGACTGAAGATTAGGATAACGCGATCGCAACATCTATCTCTAAGGCAGAAGTGGCATCTATTTTCAAACTTAAAAACATCCTGTCTTAGCCCAGCTTATTTACTTTTTTACCGTAGTTTATTCATAAAACAATGCCTGCTACGCTTCAAACGCTCGATCTTTCCTTAGAACGCGATATCTTTTTGCGTACCCTAATCCGCGAACTTTCTGGCACACTTCAAGATATTGTCGGTCTTGAAGAAGCTTCCGGTTTTATCAGCGTCGTCGGTCAAAAAATGGGCAACCAAATTGATCGCGAATACAAATCGGCTTTACAAGTTTCTCAACTTTCTCCCGAACAAGTTGCTGAAGTTTTAGTCGATCTCAAGCGCCGCATTCAAGGGGATTTTTACGTCATTGAAGCTGACGACGAGAAAATCGTTTTTGGCAATCGGATTTGCCCTTTTGCCGAAAAAGTTTTGGGTCGTCCTTCCATGTGTATGATGACATCCAATGTTTTTGGTTCGATTGCGGCGGAGAATTTGGGCTATGCTAAAGTCGAACTTCAAGAAACCATTGCCAAAGGGAATAAAGGCTGTCGTGTTGTCGTTTATTTCCAAATGACAGAAGATGCAGAAGACGCAATTGGCCGCGAATATTTCAAAGCTTAAATAGTTATCATGACCCCGGATCAATTTTTAGCTTTTGCTCGCGTTTTTCCTGAGCCTTTGTTGTTGATCTCAGATGCGGGTGAGGTTTTGGCTGCCAACCCCGCAACTGCTCGTATCCTCAATTGTCGTCGTCAGGAACTAGCAGGCAAACAATTACCCGAATTAGTCCAAGAACCCGCACAAAAAGTCCTAGGATACCTCAAGAATTGCTCTCGTAGCCGTCAGTTTACGATTGGGTCTTTAACGTTTCTACAAGCGGAAGACGAAAATGTAATTTGTCGCATTGAAGGAGCAGTGGTGCAACCGAAATCTGCTGATAATCCCGCAATTACTTTACTGCGTTTGGAAAACCGCGCTGTCGCGAATAGTGAATTTATACTACTCAATAAAAAAATAGATGAATTAGCCAAAGAAATTCAG
The DNA here is from genome assembly GCA_035968055.1 of Jaaginema sp. PMC 1080.18. GTDB lineage: Bacteria > Cyanobacteriota > Cyanobacteriia > Cyanobacteriales > Spirulinaceae > Jaaginema. The sequence continues at coordinate 23,113 of JAWQFT010000011.1, forward strand.
CAGCGTCAGCAAGCAGAAGCCAAATTACAACAAAGAAATCAAGAACTCCAGCAAACCCTCACAGAACTTAAAAGTACCCAATCCCAACTCATTCAAACCGAAAAAATGTCGAGTTTGGGTCAATTAGTTGCAGGAGTCGCTCACGAAATTAACAATCCTGTGAGTTTTATTCATGGTAATTTGACTCATGCGGGTAGATATCTTCACGACTTGTTAAATCTCGTAAAGTTGTATCAAGAAAGTAATCCTCAACCCACTCCTGAAATTCAAGACTGTTTAGAAGATATTGATTTTGAATTTTTAGTCGAAGATGTGGACGAGCTTTTGGAATCGATGCGAGTGGGGACGAAACGTATCCTAGAAATTGTCAAATCTTTGCGTAACTTCTCGCGGTTGGATGAGGCTGCGGTTAAAGAAGTCGATCTGCACGAAGGTTTAGAAAGCACTTTGATGATTTTACATCATCGTTGTCAAGGAAAACATGGAACTAAGCCTATTGAAATTATTAAACAGTATGGCAAAATTCCTCAGATTGATTGTCATCCCAGCCAAATTAATCAAGTGTTTATGAATATCTTGAGTAATGGGATTGATGCTGTTACAGAAAAGCAAGATAAACTTAAAACTCCAGGTCAAATTTGTATCCGTACTGAGGTACAGTCCTCGCAATATGTTGTTATTACCATTAAGGATAACGGTTTAGGTATTTGTGAATCGACTCGACACAAGATTTTCGATCCTTTTTTCACGACTAAGAAAATCGGTAAAGGAACAGGATTAGGGTTAAGTATTAGTCACCAAATTGTGACAGAAATGCACCAAGGAAAACTGGAATGTCATTCGATTCCGGGGGAAGGAACAGAGTTTACGATCAAACTTCCTTTGTCTTTAGCTTCCCATAAATCCTCAGAAGTTTCTGCCTTGATATCTCCGATGTCTCAAGTAAGCTAGGGCTGTTTTTATGGCAGCATTTTTGCCTTCATCTAATATTTATCAAGTGGGAGGGAGTTTACCCACTCAAGCCGTTTCTTATGTAGAACGAACTGCCGATCTTGACTTACTGAAACATTTACAAAATCGCGAGTTTTGTTATGTCTTTAATGCTCGTCAGATGGGGAAGTCTAGCTTGCGGGTAAGAGTAACTCATCAGTTACAACAACAAGGCATTCGCTGCGGTATTATTGATTTAACAGCTATTGGGACACAAGAAATTACGGCTTCTCAGTGGTATGCCTCTATCATCGCATTATTAGTCAAAGCCTTTCACCTCGATCTTAACTTATTGGAGTGGTGGCGATCGCGCGAACATCTTTCCCTGGTAAATCGCCTGAGTGATTTTGTTGAAACAGTTTTACTGCAACAAGTCTCAGAAAATATTATTATTTTTATTGATGAAATTGACAGCGTTCTCAGTCTAAAATTCGGTACAGATGACTTTTTTGCCTTGATTCGGGCTTGTTATAATCGTAGAACCGAAAATGCCAATTATCAACGTTTGACGTTTTGTTTGTTGGGAGTAACAACCCCAGGAAACTTAATTTCTGATTGGACGCGAACGCCTTTTAATCTGGGTAAAGCCATTGAATTGCGCGGTTTTGAAAGTATTTATGCTCGACCTTTAGCCCAGGGATTTTACGATCTTCCTTTCGACGATCTAACCATTTTAAACAGTGTTTTATCTTGGACAGGAGGACAACCCTTTTTAACTCAAAAACTTTGTCAGTTACTGGTTCAACATAAGCAGCAAGGGTATCAATATACCCAAGTTACTGAATTTGTTGAGCGCATCGTGCAGCGTTATATTATTGAGAGTTGGGAAAGCCAAGACGAACCGGAACACCTCAAAACCATTCGCGATCGCCTTCTGTATTGCGAACAGCGAGCCGGACGCTTATTAGGATTATATCAAAAGATTATTCGGTATTCACTTCAGCAGCAGCCCCAAGGAATCGCCGTCGATAATAGTCCCGAACAAATCGAGTTAGTTTTAACCGGATTAGTCGAACGCAAAAATGGCATACTCCAAGTTAAAAACCCCATTTATCAACATATTTTTAATGAAACTTGGGTCACGCAACAACTCAATCATTTACGTCCCTATTCCCAAGCCCTGGAAAGTTGGTTGGTTTCGGGTTGTGAAGATAAATCTTGGTTATTGCGCGGTCAAGCCCTACAAAATACTTTAGCTTGGTCTGCTGATAAAAGTTTAAGCGATCGCGATTACCAATTTCTCGCTGCTAGTCAAGAACTCGACCGCAAAGAAACCCAAAATCACCTCGAATCCCAACGCTTACAAGCCGTCGAAGCCCGCTTAAAACTCGAACAAGCGCGATCGCGAGAACAACGACAAAACCTCAAAAGACAGCGTATCCTACTTAGTATTGTTAGTATTATTACCTTTATCGCGATCGCCCTGGGACTGGTTGCCTATCGCCAAGCCCGTCAAACCGCCAAAAGCGAACTGAGAGCCATCCTGCTGTCCTCCCAAGCCTTATTCGCCTCCAATAAGCGCTTTGATGCCCTTTTACAAGCCATCCGCGCCCAAGAACGCTTCACAAGCCTCAAATTCCGAGACAAAGACCTCGCAACCGAAGTCAAAGCCACCCTCGAAAAAACCGTCTTAGCCGTCCAAGAAAGCAACCGCCTGGATGGTCACACCGCCGCCACCCTCGATGTAGACTATAGTCCTGACGGTAAAATATTGGTCTCCGTTGGTGTCGATCAAACCGTCAAACTCTGGACAACTTCCGGTCAGTTACTCAACACTCTCACGGGTCACGATAGCGTCATCCGCAACGTCCAATTTAGCCCCCAAGGAGACGTAATTGCCTCCGCCGGAGACGACAAAACCCTGAGAATTTGGACAAAAGCAGGTAAACTACTGCATAAACTTCCCACAAAACTCTCTGGCGTTTGGGCATTAGATTTTAGTCCTAATAACTCCGATATTCTGATTGGGGGGGCAGACAGTCCGGTACAAATCTGGGACTGGCAAAAAGGCGAACTCAAACAAACTCTGGGTAATGCCACCGGGACTCGTGCGGCAGCTTTCAGTCCTGACGGTAAAACCATTGGCATCACCAACATTGATAATACCGTGACCCTGTGGGACTTAGAATGTAACTTACAGCGCGTTTTTCGGGGTCATACTACACCCGTGTACGCGATCGCCTTTCATCCCGACAATGATATTATTGCCACAGGTAGTATTGATGGGACGCTCATTCTTTGGCGCAAAGACGGCAGTATTATCAAAACCATCAACGCCCACGAAGCCAACGTCAAAAGCCTACAATTCAGCCAAGACGGTAGTTTCCTCGCCTCTGGCAGTTGGGATAAAACCGTCAAACTCTGGAAACTCGACGGCACACTGATTAACATTTCTCGCGGTCATGATGCCGCTATTTGGGGTATTGCGATTCGTCCCGATGGTAAAGAAATCGCCTCAGCCGGGGCTGAAAGTGTCATACGCTTGTGGCAAACCCGTAACCCTTTTCAACAAACCATTTACGGTGTAGTCGGGATTACCCGCAGCCTCACCTTCAACGGTGACGGTACGATTATGGCGACTTCGGGGACTGAGAAAAACTTTCAACTGTGGCAACTTGATGGCACATTGATTAAAACAATTAAGGGTCATGATGCTGCCGTCACTTACCTAGAAACCAGTTCCGACGGTCAAACCCTCGCTTCTAGCAGTGAAGACCACACCGTAAAACTCTGGTCTTTTGATGGCACTCTCCTCGACACCCTCCCCCTTCACACCGCGACAATTCTCTCCGTAGCTTGGCATCCCCAAAAGCCCCAACTGATTGCCAGTACCACCGATGGTAAGGTTAATATTTGGGACATCCCGACGAGGCAATCCCGGACTTATAACTATAGCGACACCAACGTTCCCATTTGGCAAATCACCTATAGTCCTGACGGTCAAAAAAGCGCGATCGCCAGCAACGATGGTACAGTGCAAATATGGCAACCTGACGGCACACTTATCCATCAGCTTGAAAGTCATCAAGCCGCCGTTCTCACCGTCGCCTTTCATCCCGACAGTCAGAGATTAGCATCAGGAAGTGGCGATACCACCGTGAAGCTGTGGCGAGAAGACGGTACGCTTGACAAAACCCTCACCGACCATAACGCCGCGATTTGGGACATCAACTTTAGCCCTCCCAGTCTTAACTTACCCGGTTACGATACAATTATGGCCACCGCCAGCATTGACGAAACCGTGAAACTCTGGACAGCCGAAGGAGAGTTGTTGCATACTCTCAAAGGTCATCAATCTGGAGTCCGGGCTGTAGCCTTTCACCCTCTGCGTCCCCTCCTCGTTTCGGCGGCTGACGACCAAACCCTGGTAGTGTGGAACTTAGAACCGATTTTACAACTCGACCCCCTCACCTATGGTTGCAATTGGGTCAAAAATTATCTGCAATACAACACCACCGTCACAGAAGAAGAAGCCCGACTTTGTGATTAGTTCGTAGTAGCTGGACACAGCTAAAATGAAGCTATAAGTAGGGTGTCGTTAGCGCAGCGTAACGCACCGAGATACAAGCATTTTAGCGGTGGTGACTATCATACAATTTAAAGTGTGTCACGCCACTACCTAATCTATACCTTTAGGTGTGCTACGCCAATAGCATCTGTCTGACGATAGAAATTTATTTGAAGGTTAAATGATACAATCGCAAGATAAAACTTGACAATAAAATTTAAAAATGAGAAACAACTTTCTGAGCAGGTGGCTAAATCGTATGGGGCGATCGCAACCTGTTAAATTACTATTATGGGGCTACTTTACTTACGTTTTCATCACTTGGTTATTGCTCTGTCTTCCCTTCACTTGGAAAATGGATTCTGTCAGCCCCCTCGATAACTTATTCATCGCCACATCTGCCGTTAGCACCACCGGATTAGTCACCGTTAATACCCCCGACGCTTACAACTTTTGGGGACAATTTATTATTATGTGTGCTTTTCAAGTCGGCGGTTTAGGCTATATGACATTAGGTTCATTTATCCTTATTGCCACCAAAAACTCTCTGCCTTATTTACATCGTCGTGTCGGCAGTTCTGTTTTTGCCTTACCCGAAGGTTTTAATCTCAAACTCTTTTTGCGACACACCGTTATCTTCACCTTAATTATCGAAGCAATTGGTATCATTTCATTGTATATTTCTTTCGCCAATGCCGAAGTTGACAATGCTTTTTGGGCAGCGACTTTTCACAGTATTTCTGCTTTTTGTACCGCAGGTTTTAGTATTTTCCCCAACAGCTTAGAAGACTTCAGCGCTGACTTCGGCGTAAACTTAACCGTCACGATCTTGAGTATTTTAGGCGCAATTGGTTTTCTGGTTATTTCCGATATTTGGCAAAGCTTCAGAGGGCAAAAAAGAGGTGTAACTTTTACTACCCGCATTATCATTGTTTTTACCGCTTGTTTGCTTCTTCTTGGCTTTATTCTCCTACTATTTTTTGATACCGCTCTAGCAACTTTACCCTGGGGAGAACGCATTTTAACTACTTGGTTTCAAGGCATGACCGCTTTAACTACCGTTGGTTTTAATACTTATCCTATCGGTGAAATTAGCGCCTTTGGTGTATTACTAATCGTCATTTTAATGATTGTCGGCGCATCGCCATCGGGAACAGGAGGTGGACTCAAATCAACAGCTATTTCTGCGGCTTTAGCTGTTATGTGGAGTTCCCTTCGAGGTCATCGTTCTGCTTCTTTCTTCGGCGTAAAAATTCCCGAAAATCGCGTACTCACTGCCTTTTCTGCTTTCGTTTTTTATCTACTGGCTTTTCTCATCGGTTCAAGTTTATTACTCATTCTCCAAAATCAAGCCTTTGAAGATATCATTTTTGAAGCCGCTTCTGCTTTAGGAACAGTGGGTTTATCTAGAGGAATTACCGGAGATTTGACGGCGGCAGGGAAATGGGTGACGATTGTTTTAATGTTTATAGGCCGAGTTGGGGCTTTATCTTTTGGTGTCGCCTTATTCACCCGCGAATCTCCCGCTACTGTTGTCGAAGTAGAAGAAGATTTGGCGATTTAGTTATTGGTTATTGGTTGTTGGTTGTTTGTCAAATTCCTTTCCCCCAATCCCTTCTTAATCGCGGATAACTGAATAAAGGGCAGCTATTGTAATTGCAATCTCAACGTATTACCCTTGCCGTTTACAAAACTGTAACAAGCCCCCATTTTCCCAAGTCAGCGGCCATAATAGACTGACTCGTCGAATGTAATACGCGAATTATGTTTCAAGATGCTCGCGACTATCAAATCCTTTTCCTTTCTAGCTTTCTGATTCTGGGTATCAGTACCCGCGATTGGACGATTCACCCCCAATTTTTGCTGGTTATCGTCCTAACTTGTTTGCTAACCCAATGGTTTTTCACCTCTTTTCTACCCTTTTGGGAATCTTGGTGGCGGGGGGAATCTCCGGCGAATTGGGCTTTATCCCGCTTTCAGTTCTCAATTTCCAGTGCCAAAAGCGCCCTCATCACCGCTTTAGGGTTATGCTTGCTTTTGCGGGCGAATGATGCTAAAACAATGGCGATCGCGGCCTTCCTCGCCATTGCCAGTAAATTCCTTTTTCGCTACAGTCGCAAACACTTCTTCAACCCTGCCAACTTCGGCATTATCGCCGCCCTCCTCTTGACTCAAGATGCTTGGGTTTCCCCCGGACAATGGGGAACGGATTGGTGGTATCTGCTGCTATTTCTGGGGGCAGGAGGCATGGTTCTCAACAAAGTGGGACGTTGGGACACCTCCGCCGCTTTTCTGGGGGCTTACGGCGGCTTAGAAGCTTTGCGGAATCTCTGGTTGGGGCAAGCTTGGGATGTGTATTGGCATCACCTCACCAGTGGTAGTTTACTCTTATTTGCCTTATTTATGCTCACCGACCCGCGCTCCATCCCCAATGCCCGTCTCAGCCGCCTGTTATGGGCATTGAGCATTGCCGGAGTCGCGTTTTTCCTCGAACACACCTTTTACCTCAACAACGCCATTTTCTGGGCATTATTCGTCATATCGCCCCTTACGATTGTAGGCGATCGCCTTTGGTCTGCACCGAGGTTTGAGTGGAAAACTTTTTCAGTTATCAGTAATCAGTAACCAGTTACCAGTATTTTCGGCAATCGGCTTGTAGAGGCGGGGTTTCCCCGACCAATAGGAAGTAAGTTTTCATAACAACTGTTAGGTCGAGCATAACAACTGTTATGTAGGCTGTGTCCGGCGAAGCCCAACAACAAACAACAAACAACTAACAACAAACAACTAACAACAAACAACCAACAACAAATAACAAACAACCAACAACAAAAATGAAACGAATTTTAATTATCATTGCGACCATTTGCGCCTTTATCAGCTTTGCGCGTCCGGCTTGGGCTTTTTGCGGCTTTTATGTGGCGAAGGCGGACTCTAGCTTGTACAATCAAGCCTCTCAGGTCATTATAGCCCGCGATCGCGATCGCACTGTTTTGACCATGGCCAATGATTATCAAGGAGAAGTCCAAGACTTTGCCCTCGTCGTCCCCGTTCCGGTACTATTGCAGGAAGACCAAGTTCATGTGGGAGAACCCCAAATCATCGAACGCATCGATGCCTTTAGTGCGCCCCGCTTGGTGGAATATTTCGACGAGAATCCCTGTGCGATACCGCCTCCTGCACCCATGTTAGAGTCTCAGGCTGCACCGCGTACCACAAGTGCTGAACCTAGAGATAGAGACGAAATGGCCGATCTCGGTGTCACCATTGAAGCCCAGTTTACCGTAGGCGAGTACGACATTCTCATCCTTTCAGCCGAAGAATCTGACGGCTTAGAAACTTGGCTGCGACAAAACGAGTATCAAATCCCGGAAGGGGCAAGTGCTTTATTGCAACCATACATTCGCCAAGAGATGAAATTCTTTGTCGCGAAGGTGAATTTAGAGGAATTTGAAGAAAGCGGTTATCAGAAATTACGCCCGTTGATGATGGCGTTTGAATCGCCAAAATTCAGGCTTCCTATTCGATTGGGTACGATGAATGCTCAAAGCGAACAGGATTTGATTGTTTATCTTCTGACTCCTAGCGGTCAAGTAGAATTAACCAATTATCGTACCGTTAAAGTGCCTTCGGATGTAGAAATACCGGAGTTTGTGGAGGACGAGTTCGACGACTTCTACAAATCTATGTTTGCAACCAGTTACGAGCAAGAACAGAAAAAAGTCGCCTTTCTCGAATATGCTTGGGATATGGGCTGGTGCGATCCCTGCGTTGCTAATGCCCTGTCTCCAGAGGAATTGAAACAAGCGGGAGTGTTCTGGGATACAGCGAGTCGGGGGGGCGGTTCTAATGCGTTTATCACTCGTCTGCACGTTCGGTATACACGCGATCGCTTTCCGGAGGACTTAAGTTTTCAGAGTACCTCAAACCGCGAAAACTTCCAAGGGCGTTACGTCATCCGTCATCCCTACACGGGGGAAATGAACTGTCCAGCTGGCATAGACTATCAACGCAACCTCCAGCAACGCCTCGAACGCGAAGCCCAAACCCTAGCTCGTCTCACGGATTGGGACATCCAAGAGATTCGCGAGAAAATCGACCTCCCCAAAATCGAACCCCGTCCTTGGTGGCGGAGATTGTGGGATTAGGGGGTTTACCCAACCTTTTAATTAACCCCGGTTTTTGAAGCTAGATTTTAGCTTAATTGGCGAATCAGAAGCCGGGATTTTTAATCCTCCGTTTGTTTGCCAAAACGAGTAATTAATTCTTCACGGGATAATTGCAGCAGGAGTGGTGTAAATTCCTCTGTGGAAAGTCGAATTATGCTGGGTGTAATTGCCTCTAATTCCGTATTTATTGACCCAAATCGCACCCTGAGTAAACTCATGATTGTATTACGCCGTTCTTGTTCAATCCCTTCTTGCAAAGCTTCTTGATAAACGCGGGTGTGACGCAAATCACTCATACTAAACATACGTTCTATATCTAGGTTTTTGGCGGTTATTACTATCCCTTTCTGAGACTTTTGAGCCAAAATAGTAGCGATACCCCAAGCCAATGACGCAATATCAAGATTAAACTTTATGTCTGAAGTAACCCCAGCTCGCGATCGCCTTCTCATTGTTATCGTAAACTACAAATCTGCCCCTTTAACGGTTAATTGTCTGCGAACTTTGGAGTCGGAAGTTCAAGCCCTTCCAGGGACTCAGGTTACGGTGGTTGAGAATGATTCGAGGGACGACTCCCTGACGCAGATACAGACTGCGATTGATACAGAAAACTGGCAAGATTGGGTCACGCTAATCGCTTCAGACCGTAATGGCGGTTATGCTTATGGTAATAATTTGGGGATTCGTCCGGCGTTAGAAGGGGACAATCCACCGCAATATATCTTACTCCTTAATCCCGATACTCGCGTTCATCCAGGGGCGTTAGCAGCTTTAGTCAGCTTTATGGATGAGCATCCCCAAGCAGGAATCGCGGGAAGCAGTTTTGAGGACGATAATGGCAATCCTTGGCCTTATGCGTTTCGTTTCCCCACAATTCTGAGTGAAGTGAATGAGGGCTTCCGCATTGGGGTGATTACCAAGTTGTTGAATCGCTGGATTGTGCCGCGTACTATGGAACAGGATAAGCCCCAACGCATCGATTGGCTACCGGGGGCTAGTATGATTATTCGACGGGAAGTATTTGAACAAGTGGGCTTGATGGACGAGGGCTATTTCCTGTATTACGAGGAGACGGATTTTTGTCTGCAAGCGAAGCGCAAGGGCTGGGAATGCTGGTATGTTCCGGCTAGTCATGTGACTCATATCTGCGGACAGAGTACCGGAGTCACGACGATTGATGATGCCAAAAGGAAGCGTTTACCGCAATATTGGTTTGATTCTCGTCGTCGCTTTTTCCTGAAAAACTATGGTTTATTGTACACGGCGATCGCGGATGCAGTGTGGATTAGTGGCTTTACAACTTGGCGAATGCGGCTATTTTTTCAAGATAAGCCAGACCGCGATCCTCCGCAGTATTTGAGCGATTTTATCCAAAATAGCGTATTTTTCCGGGGGGGAAATGTTCCTACTTCCCAAGCGCCCAGTCAATCTGTTACAATAAGTCATAACTGATAACTGATACTGTTTAAGACCTCCCAGATTTCGGTCTGGGAGTTTTTTTTGGGCAATTTTCCCCGTTGCTACTATGATGGGTGATTGCGTTTTTTATTTTATTTTTATCGACATGATTTCTATTCAAACTCAACTTCGCGAAAGCGTCTCGACAGCACTAGGCAAGGCTTTTGGTGCAGAATACAGTAAAATTGACCCGATGGTAGTCCCCGCAGGACGACCGGAGTTTGGCGATTATCAATGCAATGTTACCTTTTCTCTGGCTAAACCCCTCAAAAATAGTCCTCGCAATTTATCCCAAAAACTCCTCGAAAATCTTGATGTTAGCGATATCTGCGAACCGCCAGAAATTGCCAAGCCAGGCTTTATTAACTTTAAAATTAAGCCTAGTTACCTCGAAGCGCAAATGGAGGCGTTACAACGGGATTCTCGGTTGGGGGTAGAGAAAGTTAAAGAACTCCTCACGGTTGTTGTGGATTTTTCTAGCCCTAATATTGCCAAAGAAATGCACGTGGGTCATCTCCGTTCGACGATTATTGGTGATAGTATTGCCCGGATATTAGAGTTTCGCGGCCATGAAGTTTTACGCCTCAATCATGTGGGGGATTGGGGGACGCAGTTTGGGATGCTGATTGCTTATTTACGCGAAGCTTATCCCGACGCACTCACTACAGCAGATGCCCTGGATTTGGGGGATTTAGTAGCGTTTTATAAGAAGGCGAAAATGCGCTTTGACGAAGATATAGATTTCAAAGAAACCGCCCGGAAGGAAGTGGTAAAACTGCAAGCAGGCGACCCGGAAAGTTTGAAAGCTTGGCAATTATTGTGCGAACAATCTCGTCGAGAATTTCAGCAAATTTATGACCGCTTGGATATTAAATTAACCGAACGTGGCGAGTCTTTTTATAACCCCATGCTGCCGGATGTTGTCGCAGATTTAGAAGCGAAGGGTTTGGTAGTAGAAGATGCGGGGGCAAAATGCGTTTTTCTCGATGGTTTTACCAACAAAGAAGGCGACCCTTTACCCTTGATTGTGCAGAAGTCCGACGGCGGCTATAACTACGCTACCACGGACTTAGCAGCGATTCGCTACCGGGTGAAAGAAGATGAGGGCGATCGCATTATCTACGTTACAGATGCCGGACAAGCAAACCATTTTGCCCAGGTGTTTCAAGTCGCAAAAAAAGCTGATTATCTCCCTGAAAATGTTACCGTAACTCACGTTCCTTTCGGCTTAGTTTTAGGGAAAAATGGCAAGCGCCTAAAAACTCGTTCGGGAGCAACCGTCCGCCTCAAAGACTTACTCGACGAAGCCGTAAAACGCGCTTATCAAGACCTAGAAAGCCGTTTGGTTGAAGAACAACGCCAAGAAACCGCAGAATTTAAAACTAATGTGGCTCAAACGATTGGTTTAAGTTCGGTGAAATACGCCGATTTGAGCCAAAACCGTACCAGCAATTACATCTTTGACTACGATAAAATGCTGGAGTTGAAAGGTAACACCGCCCCCTATTTGCTCTATGCTTATGCGCGGGTACAAAGTATTAGTCGTAAAGGGGAAATAGACTTTGATAAGTTGGACGCTAACGCGAAAGTGTTACTTCAAGAAGACCAAGAACTCGTCTTGGCCAAGCATATTTTACAACTGAGTGAAATTCTCACGGAAGTGGAAAGCGAATTACTGCCTAATCGTCTGTGTCAATACCTCTTTGAACTCAGCCAAAAATTCAATCAATTCTTTGAGAATTGCCCCGTATTGAAATCCGACGAACCTATCCGTACATCGCGCCTAATTCTCTGTCATTTGACGGCACAAACGTTAAAGTTGGGCTTATCTTTACTGGGAATTGAAGTGTTAGAAAGAATGTAATTTGATAACCCCGGTCGTTTTAAAAAACCGGGGTTTTGTGTAGCGTACAATCGTAACCCTGTTTAATATTAGTCGTTTATTCCCCTAATTCGCCCGCAGATTAACGGGATAGACGGTATATTTAAACCGGATTTGTTATCAGCCCTCACCCCAACCCCTCTCCCACGGGAGATGGGCTTTTAAGTTGCGATTTTTACGAAGTGTACCGACGCTTTACTGTATCAAGAAAGATGACGCGATCGCACTGGAATACAAAGCGGTGTGTGAGTCACTGGATCGGCAATAATGCGACAATCAAGACCAAACACATCCCCTACCATGCTTTCTGTCATCACTGTTTCTGGCGTTCCCGTGGTGTAGATTTGCCCGGATTTCACCGCGACGAGATGATGAGCATAACGACAAGCCAAGTTCAAGTCGTGTAATACCATCACAATGGTACGCTGTTGCTCTTGATTCAGGGCTTTGAGCAGGTCTAGCACCTCCAGTTGATACGCCAAATCGAGAAACGTGGTAGGCTCGTCTAAGAGCAAGATTTGGGTATCCTGAGCCAAAGCCATCGCAATCCAAGCCCGTTGTCGCTGTCCCCCAGAAAGCTCGTCTAGGGCGCGATCGCGCAACTCCACGATCCCCGTCGTCTTGAGGGCATTTTGGGTATGTTCCTCGTCCTCAGAAGACCACTGCTGCCACCATTTTTGGTAGGGATAGCGCCCCTGAGCCACCAAATCTCGTACCGTCAAACCTTCGGGGGCTGTAGGGTTTTGGGGAAGCAAGCCCAGTTGTTGCGCGACAAGTTTGGTGGGTTGCTCAAAAATCGAGCGATTATCCAGCAATACCGTCCCCCCACGAGGCTTCAGCAAGCGAGCTAACCCACGCAATAATGTGGATTTACCGCAACCATTCGCACCGACGAGGACGGTAATTTGGGCTGAAGGAATCAGGAGATCGAGATCGCAAATAATGTCTGGGGAGGAGTAGCCTAGGGTGAGGGATTGGGCTTCGAGAGAGGCTGTCATGGGAGTTGCGATCGCGCTACAAAAATTCGGTGTATTTCACCTTTGATAAATCTTAGCAACAAAAAATTTTTCTCAATTCCTCTCAATTGTTCCTGGAATGATCAATTAGCTCGCGATCGCACTTCATTCTCTTGATCGAGGAGCGCGATCGTTATAATACAACCAGTATCCCTGAAGCCAAATCCATAATGTCTATTACCCTCAATTTGCCCCCCAAAATTGAAGCTTTGCTGATCCAGCGTGCTGAAAACGCCGGACAAGACATTTCCCAGATGGCGATCGCGATTCTAACTTTGGGGCTAAGTTTAGAGGATGATGACTTTTTTGAGGCTTTACAGGGTATCCAACAGGGGCTGGATGATTTTGAACGAGGACAATTTTCAAGTTTAGAAGACTTCGTTCGCGAACAAAATCAAAAATACGGATTGTCCCTTGAAGCATGACATACCGTCTTGATGTCTCCAGCGTTGCGAAAGCCGAAATGGATGCCGCTTTCTTAAATTTTTCTCAGTATATTAGAGCAGATCGCGCCCAAATCTGGTATCAAGGATTAATTGACGCGATCGCTTCTCTGCAAAAAATGCCTCGTCGATGTCCGCTCGCTCGTGAGGATGCTTTCTTTAGTCAAGAAGTTCGTCAACTGCTTTACAAGCGAGGAACACAAACCTATCGCATTCTGTTTACAGTTCTTGACGACCAACCCATTCCCACAGTCAGAATTCTTCATGTGCGTCATGCAGCCCAGAAGACAATTGGTGAGACAGAAATCGAGAATCAATAGCAACCAGTAGTAACTATAGTCATTCCAATTAAGTTCCGTACATTCATGCTTAATTTTCTGAGTCCGTGAAAACGGACTTTGTTCTTGTTAGCCCCGGATTTCAATCCGTGGGCGGGCTGTCGGTTCTTATTTAGAATTACTATAACTCAACTTCGCAATCAATTCCTCAACCCGTTCCTTTACCTCTCCCCGTACCCGTCGAAATGTCTCCAACGGCTGACCATCTGGGTCATCCAGTTGCCAATCCTCAAACACCTCCCGCATGAGCCAAGCCTCCGGTAAATTCACCCCACAGCCACACAGCGACACCACCGCATCGTAATCTTCCGGGCTAAAATCGCTCAACGGATCAGAAGTTTGAGGCGTGATATCAATCCCCACCTCCTGCATCACCTCAATCGCTGTGGGATGAACGCGGCTGGCTTCGAGTCCCGAACTACTCACTGCAACTTTACCTTCTCCCAAAGTACGGGCAAAGCCTTCTGCCATTTGGGAGCGACAGGAGTTGCGTTTACAAACGAACATTACTTTTTTCATGATTTCTGAGATAAAATCTTTTGGAAATTGTCGGGTCATAATAACAGTTGTTATGTTCGCCATAACACCTGTTATGGTAATTCTCTAGACGGTCTGGTAGCGCACCCTCTCTAATCGGATTCTCAAGCCCTAACTACCGCAAAGATTTGGCACAACGAGGGTCGAGGAGGGTTGCTTTTTCGGGTTCGCGAGGAAACCAAAAGGCGGTTTTCTGGCAGAATTTCACCAGCATCAACATCACCGGAACTTCAATCAGTACCCCAACCACGGTGGCTAAAGCTGCTCCAGAGTTGAGTCCAAACAGCATCACGGCGGTGGCGATCGCGACTTCAAAGTGATTACTCGCGCCAATTAAAGCAGCAGGTGCAGCATCTTCGTAAGCCATTTTCAGCTTCCATGCGCCGACATAAGCCAGACCAAAGATAATATTGGTTTGCAGAAATAAGGGAACGGCAATCAGGAGAATATGTAAAGGATTCTCAATAATAAGGTCGCCTTTGAAGGCAAACAGCAGAATGAGAGTGATTAGCAGAGCAGCAATGGAAATGGGGCTGAGATATTGCAGAAAACGCCGCTTAAACCATTCTTCTCCTTTGTTTTTTAAAATCCAGTAACGGCTATACATTCCCGCAATTAGGGGTAAGCCGACGTAAATTAAGACGGAAAAAACAATGGTTTGCCAAGGTACAGTGAGGTCATTGGTGGCGAGTAGCCATTTCCCTAGGGGAGCGTAGAGAAAGAGCATAGCGAGGGAGTTTACCGCTACCATGACAATTGTATGCCCTTGATTGCCGTAGCACAAATAACCCCACATCAAGACCATCGCGGTACAGGGCGCAATCCCCAAAAGAATTGCTCCAGCAATGTAGGAGTTCGCTAGGGTGACTTCTGTCCCGTTGATGATTTCTGTCCCGGTGAGAAAAGGTCGAAAGAGCCAGCCTAAGAAAAACTGGGCTAAAGCGACCATTGTAAAGGGTTTAATCAGCCAATTGACGATTAAGGTCAAAATGACGGGTTTTGGGGTACGGGCGGCTTGTAAGGTTTGTGAGAAGTCGATTTTTACCATGATGGGGTACATCATGAAAAAGAGGCAAATGGCGATGGGAATGGAGACGTTGTAAATGCTCAGGTTGTCGAGGGTTTGAGCAATACCGGGGAAGGCACGACCGAGACCAATACCGATTAAAATACAGAGAATCACCCAGATGGTGAGGTATTTCTCAAAAAAGCTGAGGTTTCCTCCAGCTTGGATGGCTTTGCGGTTGATTTGGGGCTGATTTGTCTGCATAACAATAGGAGCGTGAGACGGTGTACATCCACGCAGATTCAGTTTTGGATTATATCAAAAATGATTGATGTGTTTAATTTATATCAATTATTTTTGATATGTCAATTAAGAGAAGGTTATGCTCGGTACTCGCAACAACTATCCCACGCCAAAGTCGGTATATTGACGTACTTGGGGAGGTTTAAGTTGCTGTTTCGTAGCACATACGTTAAGAGTTAGTATCACAAGATCGAGCGGGTAATGCGGGGCTAAAACGGCGGTATTCGGCTAAGTATTGTTCGAGAATAACCCATTGGGCTAAATTGAGGCGATAATAAATCCAGCGTCCTTCTTGACGGGCTTGGACTAAGCCTGCGTCTTTGAGGGTTTTGAGGTGGAAGGAAAGCTTGGATTGACTGGTGTTGAGCTTTTCGCAGAGTTCGCAGACACAGAGTTCTTGCGATCGCAATAAATCCAATATTTGCAATCGTAACGGATCGCCGAGCGCTCTGAACCCAGAAACGAGGATCGCTAGGTCTTCTGATAACACTGTTTGCATCAATTTTCCTTGAAATGAGAGTCTAACTTTTATTTTAGTGGCTCTCCTCAGAGCTGTCGATCCTCTGGGCTGTAATCTATTGCGTTACAAACTGTAACTGGCTGTAGACCTTACTCGAAGCGGTTGGTTTTGCTTTGTTAGACTTCAATTCGGATAAAACTGCGAATACAAGCCGCCAAAAGGCTATAAGAAATAGTAAAATAAATATTAAGATCGAGAATTAACAGGGCAACTTCTATCTCCTTGTGGCTTTCAACTGAGTAGTGACAGGCCTCGGTATTGTTAAATTCATGGTGGATTTGTAGCGTTTACCAATTATTTTTAAAGATCGTTATTTGGGATTAGATTTGGAGAGGAAGAGAACATTATGGAACGCGATCGCCAATCATTTACAAACAATTCAGCTTTATCTCAATTGTCTATTGTTCCGACGGAGAAAATCAAGACGCTGAGTTATATTCAAGCTCATGGTTTACTTTTAGTGGTTGACCCAGATACTAAAGTAATTATCCAAGTTAGCCAAAATGCTGCTGATTTTTTAGGGATTGCAGTTAGGGATTTACTCAACCAACCGCTAAGTTGTTTATTTGACGAAACCGCGATCGCGTCTTTGGAACAAGCAACAAAATATCAAGCAAATCCAACAGTTGTTCCTTTTAATTTAGCTTCGAGTCAAGCTCATATAGCGCAAGATTTTAATGCTTTAATTCACCAAAATGAAGTGGGAATTATTATTGAGTTAGAAGTAACTCGTTCTGAAGATCGCCGTAGCTTTATTAAATTCTACGAACAAATTAAGTCGGCAGAATTAAGAATTCGCCAAACTCAAAATTTACAGGAACTCTACCAAATTGCAGTGGAAGAAGTTCAAAAATTAACCAAGCTGCATCGGGTGATGCTTTATCGCTTTAATGAAGATAACAATGGCGAAGTTTTAGCCGAAGTCAAAAATCAAAACTTAAAACCTTTTCTGGGTTTAAGTTTTCCAGCCTTAGATATTCCTCAAGAATATCGACAACTGTTTTGTGAAATTGGCTTACGCATGATTGTTGATATTAATGCTGAATCAGCCCCGATTGTACCATCAGAAAATCCTATAACTCAGCAACCTGTAAATTTAAGTCATGCTCTTTTACGGGGAGTTTCGGATTGTCACCTTCAGTATTTAAAGAATATGGGAGTTGTGGCTTCTGTATCCATTCCTTTAATTAAAGATAATCAGTTATGGGGTTTGATTGCTTGTCACAATAATGTTCCCAAATCGCTTTCTTACGAAGTACGAGCAGCCCTGGAACTTTTAGGAGGTTCTATCGCAGCAGAATTAGCCAAGAAAAATGATAGCGAAGATTACGATTATCAGCTTCAATTGAATTCGGTTCAGGCCAAGCTAACGGAATACATATCAACGGAAGAAAATTGGGTAACTGGCTTGACGAATTATACCCCCAACTTACTCGAATTAGTGTCAGCAACCGGGGCAGTCATTTGGCAAAATGGCGAATATACCACGGTAGGAGAAACACCACCGGAAAACGCGATCGCGCTGTTAATTGAATGGCTCAAGCAATATCATACGCATGACACAGTTACTAGCACTAATTCTTTACGAGAAATTGATACATCTTACGAAGAATATAAAACTATTGCGAGTGGATTGTTAGCCATTTCTTTGTCCGAGCAAGAAGATAAATATATCCTGTGGTTTCGTCCCGAAGTTATCCAAACTGTAACTTGGGCTGGCGATCCCAAACAATCTTTACGAGCAGATGAAAAAGGAAATATTACTTTATCTCCTCGTCAATCTTTTGAATTATGGAAAGAATCAGTTCGTTTTAAATCCTTACCTTGGCAAACTGTTGAAATTCAAGCAGCCCAAGGTTTAAAAAATGCGATTAATCGCTTGACTTTGCGACGAGCAGATAAACTTAGTAAACTCAATAAAGCGCTGCAAGCTTCTGAATTGCGAGAACGAGAAAAAGCGGCTCAACTTGCAACTACTTTAGCGGAATTACAAGCAACCCATACGCGCTTAGTTCAAACTCATACTCAACTGATTCAAAGTGAAAAAATGTCGAGTCTGGGTCAATTAGTTGCGGGAGTTGCCCATGAAATTAATAACCCCGTTAATTTCATTTACGGTAACTTGATGCACATGGAAGAATACATTGAGGATATTCTACGAGTAGTGGCTTGTTATGGCGAACATTATCCCGAACCCAAGGGAGAGATTGTCGATTTAATTGAGGAAGTTGAGCTTGAATTTCTGGTCGGAGATTTACCTAAAATGTTGGATTCGATGAGGGTAGGAGCAAGTCGAATTCGCGAAATTGTCCATTCATTACGCACGTTTTCGCGACTCGATGAAAGTGAAGTCAAAAGCGTTGATGTTCACGAAGGAATTGATAGTACCTTATTGATTTTAAATAATCGCTTGAAAGCTCGCTCGGACAGACCTGCGATTCAAGTTGTTAAAGAATATGGCAAGATTCCTTTAGTTGAATGTTATCCTGGTCCTCTGAATCAAGTGTTTATGAATTTGCTAGTTAATGCGATTGATGCTATTGAGGAATATCATAGCGATCGCACTTTTGCACAATTGCGTTCTGCTCCGGGTCAAATTATCATTAGTAGCGAGATTTATTATCATAATAACGCCACCGAAAAATGGGTTAAAGTTAGCGTGAAAGATAATGGGGGAGGTATTCCAGAAGAAATAAAAAATCGTATGTTTGACCCATTTTATACCACAAAACCCATTGGGAAAGGTACAGGAATGGGTTTAGCAATCAGCTATCAAATTGTCACTGAAAAACACGGAGGCTGCTTGCATTGTGACTCGATTCCCGGTGAAAGTACAACCTTTACCATCGAAATTCCGATGAAAGCCACGCGATCGCCCTCAGAAAAAACAATTGCCTGTTCAGTGGAAGCCACAAGATAAACTGAGGAAAAGTATTATCGCAATCCTCCGATTTTTCATGGCACTTCTACTCGATTCGGCAATTCTCCCACAAGCCCAAACCGCCTTACAATGGGGCTGGGTGAAAGGGATTACCACTAACCCGACGATTCTGGCACAAAGCGATTTATCCCCGATTGTAACCCTAGAAAAGTTGGCTGCATTGCAACCGGGAGAGTTGTACTACCAACTCACCACCTCAGATTTTGAGAGTATGGTGGCAGAAGGCCGCAAAGCCCGCGAAATTATCGGCGCTGAAACCGTCTTAAAAGTGCCTGCAACCTTGGTTGGCTTCCAAGTGGTATCCCACCTCGCTGCGGAGATTTCTTGTGCTGTCACGGCGATTTATCATGGGTCTCAGGCTGCGATCGCGGCGGAGGCTGGCGCAAAATACGCGATCGCCTACGTCAACCGCGCCACCCGCTTTCTAGGGGATGGCTATCAGTTGGTACGAGAAATGTCCCAAGTGTTGCAGGGAAGCAGCACCAAGATTCTAGCTGCAAGTATTAAATCCCCAGATGAGGCTGCGGGGGCTTTACTCGCAGGCGCACATCACCTCACACTACCTTTTACCATGTTACAGGCGATCGCGACCCACGAACTATCCGAGCAAACTGTAGCAGAATTTGCGGCAAAAGGCTGTGGTATTTGGGGCAGTTAAAAATTACCTTAATTATGAGTGTATTTCAAGACGAACGTCTGTTATTTAATCCTGCAATTTCCACTGACAATTCTATTCCTTTAATTTTCGCTTTTCCCAATGAATATACCATCGGGATCACCAGTTTAGGATATCAAATTATTTGGGCAACTTTAGCAGCGCGTTCTGATGTACAAGTCAGTCGCTTATTTACCGATATTGCCGAAACCTTATCTCCCAATCCCGAACTTCTAGGCTTTTCGGTATCCTGGGAACTCGACTATGTTAATATCCTCAATTTACTCGAATCTCTCGATATTCCACTACACGCTTCTTTACGGGAAGAATCTCATCCTCTTGTCTTCGGAGGAGGACCCGTTTTAACCGCGAATCCTGAGCCATTTGCTGCTTTTTTCGATGTTATTTTGCTCGGAGATGGTGAGAACCTTTTAGACAAATTTATTGACGCTTATCAAGAAGTTAGAAATGGCTCTCGTCGCGAAAAATTGCAACATTTAGCGCAAGTTCCGGGGGTGTATATTCCCAGCTTGTATCGTACTATTTATCGGGATGTCACTGGAGAAATTGACCGCATAGAACCCTTGGATTATAATATTCCGCCTTTCGTTCAGAAACAAACTTATCGAGGGAATACTTTATCGGCTTCTACTGTCGTCACAAAACAAGCTGCTTGGGAAAATATCTATATGGTAGAAGTGGTACGGAGTTGTCCTGAAATGTGCCGTTTCTGCCTCGCGAGTTACTTAACTTTACCGTTTCGGATAGCCAGTATTGAGGGATCGTTAATTCCTGCAATCGAGCGCGGTTTAAAAGTCACAAATCGTCTGGGATTATTAGGTGCGTCAGTTACACAACATCCTGAATTTGAGGCTTTACTGGATTATATTGACCAACCGAAATATGAAGATGTGCGATTGAGTATTGCCTCGGTTCGGACTAATACCGTGACAAAAAAGCTGGCACAAACTTTGACAAAACATCAGACTAATTCGATTACGATTGCTGTTGAAAGTGGTTCGGAAAAAGTCAGGAAAATTATTAACAAAAAATTGAGTAATGAGGAGATAATTACCGCAGCAATTCAAGCTCAATCCGGCGGTTTAAAAGCCCTGAAACTCTACGGAATGGTAGGGATTCCAGGGGAAACCGAAAGCGATGTCGAAGCAACAGTTGCTATGATGCAAGCTATTAAAAAAGCTGTTCCGGGCTTGCGCTTAACCCTCGGTTGCAGTACCTTTGTGCCAAAATCTCATACGCCATTTCAGTGGTTAGGAGTCAATCCCGACGCGAAAAAACGCCTTAAATATTTACAAAAACAATTGCGTTCCCAAGGAATTGATTTTCGCCCGGAAAGTTATAATTGGTCTGTGATTCAAGCTTTAATTTCTAGGGGCGATCGCCGTCTTACCCCTTTGCTAGAATTAACTCGTCATTATGGGGATTCTGTGGGGAGTTATAAACGAGCCTTCAAAGAACTTAAAGGTAAACTCCCTCCTCTGGATTATTACGTTCATCAAGATTGGTCTTGTCAGCAAACTTTACCTTGGCAACATCTCCAAGGCTTTCTACCCGAAAAAACTTTACAAAAACATTTTGCAGAAGCCTTGAGCATTTCTTAACAGTAATTTATAAATATTTGCCATGATTCAAAGTATTTCGGCTCAAGACGTTACATTACGCCTTCTCCAACAAAAGTTTGCTCTCCAATCTACCCAAGACTCCCAATTTTTTCCTGAATGGTCTGTTACTTATCCCCAGCTTGATAACACTGAAAAAGAAAGGTTAGACCGTGTTAAAGGCAACTTTCTAGCTTTACTGGAAAACCCACCGTTACTCGAAAATAGTGTCAAAATGGTTGTCCTTGCTCCACTACTAGATTTAGCAGGTTTTTATCGACCTCCTTTCCATTTAGAAACAGAAGCTAGTATTACCCTAGAAATGGTCGATGAGGAAACAACAATTAAAGGTAGAATCGATATCTTAGTCGAGAAAAATAAGCTGTGGTTGTTAGTAATTGAGTCAAAGCGGAGTGATTTTGCCGTAAGCCGGGCAATTCCTCAAGCTCTTGCTTATATGCTCAGTAATCCTCAAAATAATACTCCGACATTTGGAGCAATTTCTAATGGTAACGAGTTCTTATTTTTAAAAGCAGTTCGTCAACCCACAGCAAAATATGCCAATTCCCGCTTATTTTCCCTTCTCAATCCGGGAAATGATTTGTACGCTGTCCTACAAATCTTAAAAGGAATTGGCCAAGTAATTACCTAAAAAATCACCCAACTTTGCTATTGTCAAAGCTCGTCTGGGTTAATGCCTAATTCTTTTAGTTTAGCAAAAGCGCGATCGCGTTCCCGTCGAGCCTCATCTCGTTCTTCAATAAACTCCTCTGGATGCTTAAACGGCTCACCATCAGGATAAAAGATAGCCAAACCATCCGCAAACAACTCAAAGCGAATATCCAAAATTGGAGAAGTCCAGGGTAAAGACAAAGGGGTAACTAGATCGTAATTTTGCTGCGGCGTTTCGCGAGTATAACCCCAAAAATCGCGAGTATCCGGGTCATAAAAAAACATTTCTAAGACCCCATGCTGCTGATAAAATGCTTGTTTAGCCATCATTTCTCTGGCAGTATTACTCGGAGATAAAATCTCGAAAACCACTTGGGGAGCAATATTATCTTCTTGCCATTGCTTGTAACTGCCGCGATCGCCTGCGGGACGACCCAACACGACCATCGCATCGGGAGCTTGACAAGGAGCAGGAGGCGTAGTTACCTCATGAGGATACCACAACAAATCCCCGGCAACAAAGGCAGTTTGGTCTTTGAGTAGTCGTCGAAGATTAGTAACAAGATAGACAATCCAGCGATACTGTACGGTATTATCGGACATGGGTTTGCCATCAGAATCGGGGTAGAGAAACTGCTCGTTGAGGATACTTTGAACCATAACGATTCCTAAAATAGATAAAGCCTAATTTATTATAGCGATCGCGCCTCAAATCCTCATGAACATACACAATAAAAAATACTAAAATTTATGCAAACAACGAGCGAATATTACTGTGCCTTTTGTGGAGAAGAAAATACCACTTTCGTTGATATTAGTGGTGGGATGCAGCAATCTTACATCGAAGATTGCCAAGTGTGTTGTCGTCCCAATGTTTTGTATATCCGAGTTGATGAAGATACGTTAGACATTGAAATCGATAGCGATTACGAAGGCTAAAATATAAATAGATAAAACTTTAATAACTCTCGATAATGCGTAAGTTTCAATATTCTTCTCTCATCGCTGCTCCTGTTGAAAAAGTTTGGCAATTTCACGAACGCCCTGATATTTTAGACTTACTCACGCCCCCGTGGCAACCTGTTAAAATTATCCGCCGTCAAGGAGGTTTAGAAGTCGGCGCAATTTCGGAATTTCGCTTGTTTATCGGGCCGATCCCTATTGATTGGGTTGCTCGTCATACTGAATGCGAAACCCACCGTTTATTTGTCGATCGTCAAATTAAAGGGCCGATGCAATCTTGGGAACATCACCATGAGTTTAGTCCTGAAAATACCCAAACTCGCTTGAGAGATGTAATTTACTACGAAATTCCAGGCGGTTTTCTCCCAGAGCTTTTGCTGGGTTGGTGGGTAGAATTACGACTGCGAGATATGTTTCGCTATCGTCATCAAGTGACCCAACGAGAATGTGAAAAAATGTAATTTTTACAGCCCAGGATTTTACTTTAGAGGTTTTAAAATCTGCGAACTTTATCAAGCTATAAAAGTCTAAAAATCGTCGTATTTTGCTGCCAGCACCCTGCTTATGAACAAGCAACTTCGGGAAAAATCAATTGCCTCTCATCCTAGAAAAATCCGCTTGCAAACCACATTGGTTCTTCCCTTTGTTCTTCAGTGTGCAACTTTGGTGGGTTTAGTGGGTTGGTTATCTTATCGTAGCGGCCAACAAGCTATTAACGATTTAGCATCTCAACTGCAACAAGAAATTAGTTTGCGGGTTAAAGCTGATGCTCATCGTTATCTACAAACTCCCCAAGACTTACACGAAACTAATTTAAGAGTTTTACGGCAAAACTTAATCGATCCTCAAGATTTTGCGACCTTAGAACGGTATTTTTGGAGTCAAAGCCAGTCTTTTCCAGAATTAGGGACAATCGCGTTTGCCAATGCTCAAGGAGAATTTGTCGGGGCTAATGGCTTAGAAAACTATTTGGTGAGTTCGACCAACGCCACCGGAAATGCTCTCAGACGCTATGCTGTGGACTTACAAGGCGATCGCGGCGAGATTTTGCGAGAAAAAGCCGATTACGACGCACGGACGCGAGGCTGGTATCAAACGGCGTTAGAGAAAGCTCGACCGAGTTGGACGGAGATTGAGCCTTCTGCTATCGGCAAAAGACTAGACTTTTCCTTAGTTTATCCTGTTTACGACCGGGATCGCGGCTTTCTGGGCGTATTACTCTGCGACGTTCCCCTATTCGGGATTAGCGAAATTCTGCAAGACTTAAAAATTGGCAAAACCGGACAAGCCTTTATTATCGATCGCGAAGGGCGTTTAGTCGCCAGTTCTACCCAAACCCCCTTAATGCAACTCAACGCAGACCAAGAACCCTTGCGGTTATCAGCTTTCGACAGTGACGAACCCTTAATTCGCGACACCACGAAGTTTTTAGCGACTCATTTCTCCAGTTTGCAGTCCATTCGCCAAATTCAACAACTTCGCTTTCAACGCTCAGGGGAAGTATTATTTATTCAGGTCACGCCCCTTCAAGATAATAAAGGTTTAGACTGGCTAATCGTGACTCTCGTACCAGAATCAGACTTTATGGCGCAAATTCATCAAAATACGCGCTATACCATCTTACTGACAATTGTAGCTTTAGGGGGCGCGATCGCCTTGGGAATTATTGCAGCCCGTCGCATTACCCAACCCATCGAAGACGCGATCGCCGCCTCAGATGACCTAGCCCGTGGTAAACTCGATCGTTGGCTCAAACCCAATCCCATTGTCGAACTCAACACCCTAGCCAATGGCTTCAACTACATGGCCCAACGCCTCCAAAACGCCGTAGACACCCTCGAAGACAAAGTACAAGAACGCACAGCCGAACTCGAAAACGCCAACCAAAAAATTAACACCCTCAATCAAAAACTCAAAAGTGAAAATCTCCGCATGGGTGCTGAGTTAGATATTGCCCGTCAACTGCAACGAACCATCCTCCCCACCGAACAAGAACTCCAGCAAATCCCCGAATTAGATATTTTTGGTTACATGGAAGCAGCCGACGAAGTTGGGGGCGATTACTACGATATTTTACGCAATGGCGATCGCATTTTGATCGCGATGGGCGATGTCACAGGTCACGGCCTCGAAAGCGGTATCCTCACCATCATGACCCAAACTGCCATTCGTACCCTACAAATGCTCAACAAGCGGGATTTGTGCCGCAGCCTCAACATTCTCAATCGCACCATTTACCACAATGCTCAACGCCTGGGATCGCAGCGCTACTTGTCTTTAGTGCTACTCGACTATAGCCAAGGTCGCTTATCTATTGCCGGACAACACGAAGAAATCATCATCATTCGGGCTGATGGGACTCTAGAACGACTCGATACCGAAGAATTAGGTTTTCCCGTAGGAATGATTGACGATATTGCCGAATTTAGTCAACAATGCTCGATTAATCTCGAAATTGACGATCTGGTTATCCTCTACACCGATGGCATTACCGAAGCAGAAAATAATCAAAGAGAACTCTACGGCATCGAAAGATTATTACAAGTATCTCGCGCTCATCACCAAAGATTAGCCCAGGAAATTGTGATGGCAATTGTCGCAGATGTACGAAAACACATCGGGGATCGCCCCGTTTTCGATGATATTACCTTAGTCGCCCTCAAGCGCAACTTCTAAACAACGGCGATCGCCCCATAAAAAAAACAGAGGTCAGTTGCCTCTGCTTTTTGTTAAACTCCGATTTGGTACGGGCTAGGAGGGATTCGAACCCCCGACACCGTGGTCCGTAGCCACGTGCTCTAGTCCACTGAGCTACAAGCCCTAGCGTTGTTTTAGTCAACGATTAATAAATATAGCACAAGCCCCTAAAATCATGCAAGAGTTTGAATCAAAATTATCCCATCTCGATTCTACTGGGGAAGCCCAAATGGTGGATATATCGGGAAAAAAAGCCAATAAACGGGAAGCAATCGCTCAAAGCAGCATCAAAATGACAAAAAGTACCTTTGAAGCCATCGAACAAGGAAATACGCCCAAAGGCGACGTTTTAGGCACAGCCCGACTAGCCGGGATTATGGCCGCCAAACAAACGGCTAACCTGATTCCCTTATGTCATCCTCTACCCCTGCATAAAATCGCAGTGCAAGCGATCCCCGATGCTGAACTCCCCGGTTATCACTTTCAAGCGACAGTCGCAACCCAAGCCGAAACAGGAGTCGAAATGGAAGCCTTAACCGCCGTTTCCGTGGCAGCTTTGACGTTATACGACATGGCCAAAGCCCTAGAAAAATCCATGCAAATTCAAGACATTCGCTTGCTGCGGAAAACCGGGGGTAAATCGGGGGATTATCAACAAGCGCCTGGGGAACGATAGAATTAGGAAAGACATTCCATCCAGAGGAGATTAATTCAACTATGCCCCCTCGCTGGCCGCGAAAACCCGATCGCAACGATCCCGCTTACCGATTGCTCGACGATCGCATTAATTTTGCCCTGCACGTCGCCTTTTTTGCGGCTTGTAACTCTGGACTTTGGTTTTTCGATCTCTTCTGGCAAGCGGCTTGGCCTTGGGCAAAGTGGGTGACTTTGAGTTGGTTGGGTCTTTTGATCCTTCACGGTATCTTTATCTTTGCGATCGCCGACTACTCTCTCAACAATAATCAAGAAAATGGCTAGTACCAACGAAAACCTCGAAGCCTTGGCTGCCGAAATTGGCGAAAATATTTATATAGATGTCGCAAAATGGCATTTATATCTCGCTGAGGCTCATCTACATACGGTTGTCGCCGAAAAGATGTACCCTTTGTTATTGGACGGCAACCTGACCGAAGACGCAATGATGCAAGAACTCGAAACCATTAACGTGAAATTAGGCGGCGGCAAAGTCGAGTTATCCTTAGCAAAACTATTGCCCCAAGCGGGTTTGCAGGATTTACTAGATTTATTGGAACAGTGGCGCGATCGCTTTTGATGGCATCTTTGCGTTTGTGTGATATAATTCATCTCAAGAACCGCACTCTCCTACCTACGAAACATTTTCGGGAGAGTCCGGTCTACCGGGAGGACTTTAGAGCTATCAACTATTAACAAGGTTTAAGGAGGAAACTCGCTACCCCAGTCATGTCATGGCTCTAGCCTCCGTTGATTTTAAATAAAACAAAGATGAATAACCCTAAACAAATCGCATTGATCTCGGTTCATGGCGATCCTGCTGTCGAAATCGGCAAAGAAGAAGCAGGAGGACAAAATGTCTACGTTCGTCAAGTCGGTATGGCTTTGTCCCAACAAGGCTGGCAAGTAGATTTGTTCACTCGTCGGACGGCGGCTCAACAACCTAAAATTGTCGAACATACGCCCAACTGCCGTACTATCCGCTTAACAGCAGGGCCGGAAGCCTTTATCCCCAGGGATGAAATTTACGGCTTTCGGGATGCCTTCGTCAACGAATTTCTCAAGTTTCAAAGCCAAAATAATCGCAAATATGCCCTGATCCATACCAATTACTGGATTTCTGGCAGCGTCGGCTTGCAGTTGAAGGCTAAAACGGGAATCCCGATGCTGCATACTTATCACTCTTTAGGAGCAGTGAAGTATAAGTCCGTCTCGACCATTCCCATGATTGCAACCACTCGTCTGGCAGTAGAAAAAGCCTGTTTAGAGCAAGCCGATTGCATCGTTGCAACCAGTCCCCAAGAAAAAGAACACATGAAGACCTTGGTTTCGACCCAAGGGAATATTGCAATCATCCCTTGTGGTACAGATATCGAGCGTTTTGGCTCAATATCCCAAGAAGCAGCCCGAAAACGCTTGGGGATCGCCCCGGATGCCAAGATGGTGTTTTATATCGGTCGTTTTGACCCGCGCAAAGGGATTGAAACTGCGGTCAGGGCGATCGCGCGATCGCGTTTTCGCAACGATGACAAATTGTGCTTAATGATTGGGGGAGGTTCTCGTCCCGGTCACAGCGATGGTAACGAACGCGATCGCATTGCCGGGATCGTCACCGAACTCAACTTAGACGCGATCGCATCCTTCCCCGGACGGATTAGCGACGAAGACTTACCGCTTTATTATGCAGCCGCAGACATAAGCGTCGTCCCCAGTCACTACGAACCCTTTGGCTTAGTGGCTATCGAAGCCATGGCCTGCGGCACGCCAGTAGTTGCCAGCGATGTTGGCGGCTTACAGTACACCGTCGTTTCCGAAAAAACGGGATTACTTGCTCCTGCCAAAGATACTGAGGCATTTGCTCAGGCTATCGACCGCATTCTCGCCGATCCCCAATGGCGCTCCCAATTGGGGGTAAATGCGCGGCAACGAGTGGCTCAAAAATTTAGTTGGTACGGAGTTGCAAACCAACTCAGCCATCTCTACGATCGCGTTTTAGCGGATGTTCCCCTAGCCGCAGAAAGTATCGCGACCGCATAATCGCGATCGCCATCAAAAATAACGAAGGCGCAAGTAACCCTGCGCCTTCTAACGTATGTCTTATGACCGATTGATTGCCACAAATCATCAGTTGCAACGGTTTTAACTCGTTACGACCGCAGGTTGCGATCGCGTCGGGCGATCGTTTTTGATACTAGCTTGAGCAGTCGTTAACTTGTATTTGACCAAATTAGCCAAATCCTGAAGCTGACTGATGGCTTCTGCCCCTTCCAGCTTCATTAACTCTCGCTCATCGCGCATTTCCGTCCAGGTAATGCCGTAATCAGAAACCAAAAAGCGAATTAAGTGATTTTCACCTAAACTCACCATAAACGAAGCGCTATTCATTTGGTCGCCACAGGTGTAGCAAGACGCAAGATAGCCTTGATTTTCCAGTACAGTTGCTAAAGCTTGGAGATTCATTACCAAGTCTTTGACGAACTGACGGTGTTGTTGTGCAAGTCTGAGAAACACTTTAGATTAGTCCTCCAAACACCACTCCTAATTTTACACTCTTTAATACTTTCTTAAGATTTTTTTCTCCAAGTCTTGATAGGTCAGTCTTATTACAAATCTTCTCTTGTCAAAAAACTGTTAGTAATAAGCTTTCTCTAGGTTAGCTCTACAAATCGCGATCGCAGACCTCCGGAAGTAAGAGTTCTAAAACTCTTTAAATTTGTTGACAAACTGTAACACTTTTGCTAATTAAAAACAACCCACCCGCCAGAACTACCTAGCTTCGACTCAACTTAACCCTCTTCCCAGTCAGTCAAGTAACTACTCACCCAAAAGTAGAACTTTTAGCCGTCATTCAAAAAATTAATAATTGCCTAAAACGACTACACCGCAAAGGTTTCAAGCACTAATGCCCCCCACAGCAGCCACTTTGTGTAAAAACACCGTTTCAATTCTTCAAAAAACTTAATATACTGAAAACCAGTTGCGTTAATGAGTATTTATTCCTAGTCGTCATGATAAGTTCAATTCCTTGGCTAACCGCAATCATCTTATTTCCCCTAGCTGCGGCATTTGCTATTCCCTTCATTCCCGACAAAGAAGGTAAAACCGTTCGCTGGTATGCCTTGAGCATCAGCTTAATTACCTTTGGCATGACCATTTGGAGTTTCTGGCAAAACTTCAACCTCCAAACCAGCAACTTCCAACTGCAAGAAAGCTATCCTTGGCTACCCCAACTCGGCTTAAACTGGTCGGTGGCGGTAGATGGTTTGTCTATGCCTTTGATTGTCTTATCAGGACTGGTCACCACCCTCGCCTTACTCGCGGCTTGGAAAGTAGACCGCAAACCCCGCTTATTCTACTTCCTCGTCTTGGTTTTATACAGCGCCCAAATCGGCGTATTTGCAGCCCAAGACTTATTAATGTTCTTCCTGATGTGGGAACTCGAATTAGTCCCCGTCTATATCTTAATTTCTATTTGGGGCGGCAAAAAGCGACTGTATGCCGCGACCAAGTTTATCCTTTATACCGCGATCGCGTCTGTTTTCATCCTCGTTTCCGGTCTAGCCATGGCCTTCTACGGAGACAACCTCACCTTCAACATGGTTGAGTTAGGGATGAAAGACTACCCCATGGCCTTAGAAACCCTCGCTTATGCAGGCTTTATCATTGCCTTCGGCGTAAAACTCCCCATCTTCCCCCTACACACCTGGCTACCCGACGCGCACAGCGAAGCTTCTGCCCCAGTTTCCATGATTTTAGCGGGAGTCCTCCTCAAAATGGGCGGTTACGGCTTAATCCGCATGAACATCGAAATGCTGCCCAACGCCCACATCCAATTTGCCCCCGTCTTAGTTATTCTCGGAGTCGTCAACATCGTCTACGGCGCATTCACCGCCTTTGGTCAAGTTAACCTCAAACGTCGCCTCGCTTGTTCCTCAATTTCCCACATGGGCTTCGTCCTCGTCGGGATTGCCTCCTTCACCGAATTAGGAGTTAACGGAGCAGTCCTGCAAATGCTCTCTCACGGCTTAATTGCCGCTTGCTTGTTCTTCCTCACTGGGGCAGCTTACGATCGCACTCACACCCTAATGATGGACGAATTAGGCGGCCTCGCCAAAGCCACCCCCAAAATCTTCGCTTTATTCACCGCCGGGTCGATGGCTTCTCTAGCATTACCGGGTATGAGTGGCTTTATCAGCGAATTATCGGTTTTCCTCGGTGTGACGACTAGCGACGCTTACAGCGATGTTTTTAAAATTGTCGTCGTCTTCCTCACAGCAGTTGGCTTGATTCTCACCCCGATTTACCTCTTGTCGATGTTGCGCGAAGTCTTTTACGGTGACAGCAAGCTCAATTTAGACAAAAACCTGTTTATCAGCGACGCAAATCCCCGCGAAATCTTCATCACCGCTTGTTTGCTGTTACCCATCATTGGTATTGGCTTGTATCCGAAACTAGCAACCAGCACTTACGATGTGAAAGCCGTTGATGTGGCGCTTAAATCTCGTGCTGCCTTACCCGTCTTTGCCGAAAATCCCTCATCCGAGCAACAAGCTTATTTCCCTACTATCTTACCCCCTGGGGCGATCGCGCCTCACCTCCCCAACACCGGGAACTAGAGCCTAAATTCTCAGCAACTCTCATCTGAATTTATCAACGCGCCTTCTGGATTACCAGGGGGCGTTTTTTTAGTTATCAGCCTCTACAGACATTGTGTAGGGTGGGCAATGCCCACCATTTCTAGCTTTGGGGTACTTTGGATGTGTCAATTCACAATCAACTATAGCTCAAAAACCTACTGCTATACCCAAAAAAAAGCCCGCATAACGCGGGCTAACTGAAGGAGAGATCGAACACCGAAAGCCTTGATTTAGCGATAATCTTGGTCTTGAATATCGCGTAACCGAGCTTCAGGACGTAGGAAGCGATCCATTTGTGCCTCAAAAAAAGCACGATTTTGTTTTAAGTGTTTGGGGTTGGGGTCGTCGAGGGGATACAATAATGCCACCCGCAAGGCTTGGATTACCGCAGAAGTAACGTTATACATAGAGCGTTGGAAGGTAATCCCCAGTTGAATCAAAACATCATCTTCGCCGCGACAATACTTTTGATAATATTCCACTAAATAGGGAGGGAGAAAGTGGTACATATCCTGCATTAATAATGTCGGCGGAATTCCCGCAGTCCCTACCGGGAAAACGTCTGCATAAAGAATGCCGTAGTGGAAATCTTTTTGTGCGTCGGGGATTTGTTGAGCTTGGGCGTTGTAGGATTTCGTGCCGCGAAAGGGCGCAGTTCGATAGAAAACCGCTTCGACATAAGGTAAAGCCGCTTCATAAAGCCACATAAAACCCTTGGATTTAGGGATAATTTCGTAACATTCCCCATCGACATAAACGTGATGGTAAATCGGTCTTCCGGCGGCGATAAAAATGGCATTTACCAGGAAATCCATTGCGTCGGGAACGGTTTTAAATTCCCCAGCGTCGTAAAGGTCGCTCATTTCAAAAAAGACCGGAGCCATCACTTCCCAGAATAAGCCTAAGTTGGCATAATAAGAAAGTTCTCTAACTTTTTCGTAGAACATTTCCGGGAATAATTTATATAATCCCAACATTAAGGGATTTTTGCGAAAATAGGCTTTAATGGCCTTATCGGCGTTGGCAACATATTCGTCGCTTTCGAGATATTCGTTAAATTGTCCCCCCATTCCCTGATGCCAAAGCATAGCTTGTTTGCAGGCTTCAGCGAACTCCATATTAATGCGATCGTGCCATAAATGATGGAAGATTTTAGGCAAATCTTTTTTGAGTTCCCCGGTTTTCATGAATTCTAATAATTCCGGGTGAGCGCTGGCTTCGCCTTTTTGCCAGACGCGATAATCGGCAGTTTCTCCAGCGTAATGATTGGGTAAATCTAAATATTCTTGGGGTAAGAAATATTTAAAAAAGGGCAAAGGATTGAGGAAAACTCGTTCGGCAATGTAGAGTAAGTCACGCCAATAAAAATCCATCGGCACAGCATAAGCTTTATAAATACCGATAATTTGCATTAAGTTTTCTGGGGTATCCGGTAACATCGATCCCCCCGCTTCGAGACGATGAATAATATCAGCAAAGGGGTGACTCGAAGGAGGAATTCTAGCCGGTTTCTTTTCGACAGCTTGTACCATGATTGAACAAAAATGGAGTTTCTAAGGAATTGTAAAAATGGTAAACCTCCTCCTAATTGAGAGGAGGAAACCAAAGTTTAGGGGTGGTTTTCAATCTGAGCAATTCTTACCCCTGTCGGATTCACTGCAACGGTAGCTGAATAGGGCTTAATCCAGCGAATCATCCAGTTGGGTTGTAACCCAAGAAAAAGAATGGTTACAGTTAACACAAACGCCGGAATGCGCTCGGTTAACAAGACTTTGGGATAATAGGCATTGTCGTTATTGAGGCGACCAAAACAGGTACGATTGAGCAGAATTACGAAGTAAACGGCAGTTAAACCGGATGCAATAATGCAAACTAAGGTTGGGATGGGGAAAGTGGCGAAACTGCCTTGAAAGACAATAAATTCTGCGGCAAAACCTACCAAACCGGGAATCCCCGCACTAGCCATCCCTGCCATAATCAGCAACCCACTGGTGAGGGGTAAACCGCGAATCGGATTCATTAAACCGTTGAGGACATCTAATTCGCGCGTCCCCACTTTCTGCTCGACAATCCCCACCAGGTAGAATAATAGCGCCAGAATTAAGCCGTGACTGACCATTTGAGCAACAGCCCCTAAGATGCTTAACTCTGTCCCTGCTGCGGCTGCAACGAGGATGTAGCCCATGTGGCCGATGGAACTATAGGCTACCATGCGCTTAATATCTTTCTGGGCGATCGCGGCTAATGCTCCATAAACTACACTAACTGTCCCGATCGCGGCAAGTCCCGGTGCAACCAATTGCCAGGTTTCGGGGAACAGTTGCAAGCCAAAGCGTACTAAGCCGTAAGTCCCCAATTTGGCTAAAATGCCGCCGAGCAAAAGAGCGGTAATCGGCGAGGATTCGACATAAGCATCGGGCATCCAAGTATGCAGGGGAACGAGGGGGATTTTGATGCCAAAACCGATTAAAAGCAGGGTTAAGAGGATTAATCGCGTGGTTAAGCCTAAGCCTTCGGTGGTAATCGAGTTGTAATCAAAGTTAGGAGTTGCACTCAAAAAGGCTAATCCCAAGAAAGCCGCTAAGACGAGTAAGCCCGAAACCGCCGTATACAGCAGGAATTTTGTTGCAGCATAACCCCGCTTTTCTCCTCCCCAAATCCCAATCATAAGGTAAAAGGGAATTAACTCTAATTCGTAGAAAATGACGAATAATAAGAGGTTTTGCGCCATTAATGCCCCGGCAATCCCGGCATTAATTAACAAAATGAGGGAATAATACAGCCGAGGACGCTCGATATCGTTGCGACTGCTGTAAATGGCAATCCAAGTCAGAAAGCCACTCAACGCCAAGATTGGGAGTGATAAGCCATCTACCCCTAAGTTGTAACTGAGACCAATGGGTTTGACCCAAGGGAGATATTCGCTGAATTGAAAGCCGGGATTACTCAGATCGAACTGAGTCAGGAGATAGATTGTCCAAGCAAAGACGGAAGCTGCGACAACAGCAGAAAATTGTCGTACTTTTTTTCCTTCAGAAAAAGGCACAAAAGCCGCGATCGCCGCTCCAATAACCGGAACTACAAGAAGTACACTAAGCATAAGTAATTGTCACCACACCTCGTTTTAACCCAAGAAACCTAAAGAAAGTTGCGAAAGTAATTGCCAGGATACGATCGCGCCAAACAACGCCAAACCTAGTAAAATCGACAAGACATAAAATTGCGTTTGACCAGAAACGTTATAGCGCAGGGTTTGACCGCTAAATACCGTGGCTAAACCAATAAGATTGATCAAACCATCCACAATAAAACGATCTAGCCAGTAAATGATTTGCGAGATTAACCCCACCACAAAAACGATGGTAATGCGGTACAGTTGGGCGGTGTAAAAGTCGTAAGCAAAGAAGTCTTGGACGGGCTTAAACGGTAAATTCAACGGTTTGGCAATGCTGTTGTTGAGATAGATAAAAGCCGAAACTCCTGCCCCAATTAGGGTTGAACCCACTAATGCTCCGGTTACTGGGGTTAAAAGACTGACCCAATCCGGTAATAAGTTGAGTTGCAACAAGACCAAGGGCAAATGTAAGGCAAAACCCATTAAGATTGTCATGGGTAAAACTAATGCCCACAACCCTTCGGGCGATCGCCGGGTTAACGCCGTAGCTTCACCGCCAAACATTAAACCAAATTCCCGCACAATACTAAAGGCCGTCAAGCCGTTAACCGCAATAATGACCGTGACTAAACCGAATAAATGAGCGTCCCAGAGGGTATTCGCCAATTGCGATAACGCCCAGAAACAGCCGAAAGGCGGAAAAGCGACTAAAGAAGCTGCCCCCACTAGGTAACAAATCCCAGTTACGGGGCGACGCTGCCATAAACCGCCGTATTGTCGTAAATCCTGGGAAATGTTGTTGAGAATCACGCCTCCCACACTAATGACGAGTAACGCCATCGCGATCGCGTAAGTTAAGAGTAAGACTAAAGCCGTGTGAGCTTGTAATGTCCCCACCGCGATAAAAACTAACCCCATATAAGCACTTACCGAATAAGATAAAGAGCGCTTAATATCCACTTGGGCGATCGCAATCAGAGAAGCCCCCACAGCCGTTGCAGACCCAATCCAAACCATTACATCCAAAGCCACAGGAGAAGCTGCAAACAATGGCTGTAGCTTGATCAAGACCCAAGCCCCCGTGGATACCACAACTGTATTTCGCAAAATTGTGGCAGGCATTGGCCCTTCCATCGCTTCGTCCAGCCACAAATGTAAAGGAAATTGAGCGCATTTCCCCAACGGCCCGGCAATTAAAGCAAGCGTCACTAAAGTTAAGACTTGAGGATTAACTTCTGCCGTTTGTATCCACTGACCCAACTCAGTATAATTCCAAGTTCCCGCCAGGGGCCACAGCGCCACTACCCCCATCAGCAAAATTAAATCCCCCACCCGTTTGGTCAGGAAAGCATCTCTAGCCCCCGTAACCACGAGAGATTGATTGAACCAGTAGCCAATCAGCAAATACGTCCCCAAGGTCAGGATTTCCAGCACCACATAGCTGAAAAAGAGGGAGTTACACAGCACCAGGGTAAACATCCCGGCTTCAAACAAAGCCAGCAACGAGTAAAACCTGGCCCAACCCCAATCCATCTCCAGATAACCGATCGCGTAAACTTGAGCCAGTAAGTTCAAACCCGCAATCAGAATTAATGCCCCCACCGTGACCATCGAAATTTCAATGTCAAAGGTGATGTTCAAACCCGGAGCATTGAGCCAACCAAATGATAAGTATTGAGCTTTTTGTCCCCAAATTTCCTTGAGGCTCAAAATACTGTGAACGAATGCCAATAAAGTCATAATGGCATTGAGATATCCCGATGGTCGCGGTCCGGTTTTCTTGACGATCCCCGGCGACCAAGGAATAGCTAATATCGTTCCAATCAAGGCATAGCAAGGCACTAGCCAGATAGTCTGACTAAAGATTTGCATCATATTACGCCAACTCCGATAATGTTAAAAAAGCAAAGTAATATTTTTAGAGTAGTGGTCAACCTCAGCAAAAGCCACTAAAGATTGTGTCAATTTGTTTTATATTTTAGGGGAAGTTCTGCCAAAAATAAAGAAGATATTAAAGTCAAAAAATTTAATCAAGTTATCATTGGGTTTGCGATCTTAAATCAGGCGGTTTCGTTGCCGGGATGCTGACGCACAACCACAAAAATTTAAAATTAATCCAGGTATACCACCGGATTGCCCCGCAAAGTCAAGTAAATAATGTTAAGCTATTCAAAAAATTACCTTGACCCGCGATCGCGCGATTTCGACGTTGACTTGTCTGGTTAATCTTTCTGTTCTTTTTGACAAACCGACTGGCATTACGACTTACGCCAGGAGTGTTTATCCCTATCTGCAACCCCTAGAGCCAACGTTGCTGGTTGCCGATGCGGTGCCAGATTATCCTTGTCATATCATTCCCCCCAATCTCTCACCTGCTGCCGGGAGTCGAGGTCATTTGCGGCGATTGCTGTGGACGCAGTTTCGCGTACCGTCGTTGTGCCGGAAACTGCAAGCGTCTTTTTTATTTTCCCCCGTTCCCGAAGCGCCCCTGTACCGATCTTGTCGTTATGCGGTGATGGTACACGATTTGATTCCCTTGCGTTTTCCCCAAATCTTTGCCGCATCGCCCCTAAAGTATTATTTTGATTATTATGTGCCGCAAGTAGTGCAACAAGCCGACTGCGTTGTGTGTAACTCCGAAGCCACCGCGCGGGATATTTGCGATTTTTGGGGCGTATCAGCAGCCAAAGTCACCCCCATCCCCCTAGCTTGCGATCGCGACCATTTCCGCCCGCTCAACCTACCTCCCTACCAAGGGCTACCCTATTTTCTCTACATTGGTCGTCCCGATCCCTACAAAAACCTCAAACGGCTGATTTCGGCTTTTGCGACTCTGGGTAAAGATTGCGAACTCTGGATCGCTGGGGCAAGCGATCCCCGTTACACGCCAATATTAAAAGAACAAACCCAGTCCTTGAATGTCGAAGGACGAGTCAAGTTTTTAGAGTATGTTTCCTACGACAAACTGCCGATTTTACTCAATCAAGCCCTGGCTTTGGTCTTCCCGACTTTATGGGAAGGCTTTGGTATCCCAGTTTTAGAAGCCATGGCCTGCGGTACACCGGTGATTACCTCAAATCGCTCCGCTTTACCCGAAGTAGCGGGAGAAGCGGCAATTTTAGTCGATCCGTACAATACCCAAGAGTTGACGGCAGCAATGTGTTTGCTGATTGATGATGCCAGTTTGCGATCGCACTTCAAAACTCTGGGCTTACAGCACGTTCGTCAGTTTAGCTGGCAACGCACCGGACAGCAAACCGTTGAAGCGTTACAGCGTTATTTTTAGTTGATCGGTTCTTTCTCGCCCCGGCACGAATCGCTGTAAAATGGTAAGGTTGGCGATCGCCTTGGGGGAAAATGAAAGATACTGTATTAGATTGGCTGAATAAACTGCTGGTTGTGGATGTATTTCTCGTATTACTAGCGTTTGCCTGGTTTGCGATCGCCCTCATCGGCAAATCCGCCGGAATCCCCCTCGGTTGGGAGGTTTGGTACTCGTTATGGCAGCCCGTTTTTACCCCCGCTATTGGTATTTTAATGGCTGGCGCGATCGCGATCGGAATTATTAATCAAATTAGCAAGCGATTTGGTTAGTGGTTGTTAGTTGTTGGTTGTTGGTTGTTTGGGTATCGTATTCTAAAAACTCACTGATTAACTCAGTCCGCAACAGTGGACTTCGTAATCTTAGTTCGCCTATTTCAATCTGCGAGCAGGTTAACGGCACAAAAGGTATAGTAAAGTAAACTGGATTGGGTACTAAATGAAAGTTGTAAACCTCGTTTTAGGCTTGTGTGCGATTTCTGTAGTTGGGCATAATTTCGGTACGCTCAAAGCCAATGCTCAAACCACAAATGACTGGGTAGATGGAGCTTTAGGACGCTATTCGAGTCAAATTTTCAATGCAGGAATGTTGTCGTCGGGAACAACAGAATTTCAGGAAAGTTGGGACGGTTCTCTAGGGGGAAACTATACGATGAGGGAGGGAGGACAAATCGTTTCAGGGACACTATCAGAATGCGTTGCTACCAAAGTCCAGGTAATGCGTTGTTTGTGGAAAGATAGATATGGTGAGGGCTATCTCGAAGTTACTTTTACCGAAGATTTTACGAATTTTAATGGTTATTGGGGAACATTAGATTCAGAACCCCTATTTCGCTGGAGTGGTTCGAGATAGCGATTCCCCTAAAGACGAGAAGCGTTATCATTTTTGTTTCAGTAAACAAATGTAAAAATTGCCCCTTAGCCTTGACGCACCAAGAAAAATCCCTTAAATTATTGTTCAAGGTCAAAGATTCAAGCTTGATATCGCTCAATCCAACAAGATTGCGCTGAATTTCAGCCCTTTGCCTTCAGTATTAAACTTCTGCACCTCGAAAACTTCATAACGCTACAATTTCCTATCATTATCAACAACCCACAGCCAAAAACTGATGACTGATAACTGATAACTGAATGGTGGGGGTCGAAAGATCGCTGAAACCCGCATTCTGTCGTTGACCCCCACCAAGCCCAATAGCAGCAAGGCTTTCAGGCTTTCGAGAGGGGCTATTATTGCAAATATGTCTCAATAACTAAGGGGTTTCCCAGACCCCCACCAAATCGACGGCTGAAACCCGCACCAGGACTGGGCTAATTTTAGACCCCCTTTTCCAACTCTTACCCCGCAAGGGGACGGAAACTGAAACAGCCAGGTGGTACACTCGCCGCAGTTACTGCCGTCTCCGCTTTTCCAACTCTTACCCCGCAAGGGGACGGAAACCCTCCACGGAAGGGGCGATAGAAATAATTGTTTATACTTTTCCAACTCTTACCCCGCAAGGGGACGGAAACTGCGGAGAGAATCTTCAGTCTCAAATGCACTCACTGATGACTGTTGACTGATGACTCTCCAGAAACTCAAATTCAACTGTTGAGGCTGAAACCCTAGTATATTCTAGCTTTGAGACACATTGAAAGACCCTCCTAAGAGCCAAAGTTTCTGACATCTTTCTGGGGTAAAATTCAACTCCCCCCCAATCCCTACTGCCCACTGCCTACTGCCCCTTAATCGCTAATGACTGAAAAAAGCGGGATGAATTAGGTGTTCGGGAACGTGATTTCGCTCGATATATTCGTTGATTTCAGCCTGATTATCCAGATAAAAACTCAGGGCATCAAAAACTTGCGCTAGGGTAAGCTGAGGATACTGTAGGGGGATTTCTTCAGGACGAGTCCCCAAACGCCACAAACCCACAATAACTCGGACTGAGATGCGAGTTCCAGTGATAGTGGGTTCACCGCTTAATATTTCAGGATTGCGGGTGACGTATCTCGAAACGGCTGTAGCGCTCATAGATTTGAAGCTGGGATAGGGTTGTTTTTATTGTAGAGGGTCTTTTCTACGGCTGAGAAGCCCTCACCCCAAACCCCTCTCCCGTGGGGCTACTGCTTATACACAAGTTTGCCTAATACCAAATCCGGCGCGATAATCGTCAA
>JAWQFT010000012.1:0-15581 GCA_035968055.1 Jaaginema sp. PMC 1080.18
CAAAAACAGTGATTCGCATCCCTCGAATGCAGGGGTTACCGCTACGTTTTCCCAGTTCAATGGTAATGATTTCTGAGTCGTTCATGCTGAATTAATGGGAATAGTTGTTTGATATTAAATCTGATTACCAAACCCTATCTATTTTTCTAGTCCGCCTTCGCGGACTTTGCCCTCATTAGCCCCGGATTTTAATCCGTGGGCGGGTTGGCGGGATAGAATTTAAACCTAACTCAGAACCCCGGTTTCTTATTGGCTTACTCGCTGAAACCGGGGTTCTAAAAATTAGGCTGTTTTGAACTTACTTTTTCGCCAAAACGAAGTTGACTAACTTACCCGGAACAACAATCACCTTCTTGACTTCTTCTCCCTCTAAATACCGTTGGGCTGCTTCGGAATTGCGGGCAAATTCCTCTAACTCCTGCTTGCTTGCGCCTGCGGGAACTTGAATTAAACCGCGCTTTTTGCCCATCACTTGAATTACCAAGTCGATTTCGTCTACTTTCAGGGCTTCTGGGTCGTAT
Organism: Jaaginema sp. PMC 1080.18; assembly: GCA_035968055.1. Classification (GTDB taxonomy): domain Bacteria; phylum Cyanobacteriota; class Cyanobacteriia; order Cyanobacteriales; family Spirulinaceae; genus Jaaginema. The sequence goes on from JAWQFT010000012.1 coordinate 522, forward strand.
TCCAGCCAGGGGGCTTGATGAACCGAAGTATCGTGACCCAAATTGTGCCACAATTCCTCGGCGATATGGGGGGCAAAAGGCGCAAGTAAGAGTAATAAAGCTTCAATTCCCTCGCGATATACCGGAGAATCGACGCATTTGGCATCATTGAGGGCGTTGCTGAGTTTCATCAACTCGGAAATGGCGGTGTTGAATTGATACTCGCCTTCTAAGTCCTCAGAAACCTCTTTGATTGCTGTATGAATGGCCCGGCGTAAATCCTTCTCATCTTTGGTTAAATCGCCGTTTTTGATGGTTTTAGAAGACGCTGAGGGGTTGTGGGTAAACTCCTCCACTAACCGCCAAACGCGATTGAGAAAGCGGAATTGACCCTCCACATCTGCGTCGTCCCACTCCAAATCCTTCTCCGGGGGGGCTTTGAATAAGATGAACATCCGCGCGGTATCGGCCCCGTATTTGGCTAAAACGCCTTGGGGGTCAACGCCGTTATATTTGGATTTGGACATCTTTTCGTAGAAGACCTGTAATTTTTCTCCTGTATTGGGGTCTTTGGGGTCTTCGGGGTTTTGCACTTGGTCGGGGGCAATATATTTCCCGGTGTTGGGGTTTTTGTAGGTAATTGCTTGTACCATGCCTTGGGTAAGGAGGCGTTTAAAGGGTTCGTCGCAGTTGAGAAGGCCGCGATCGCGCACCACTTTGGTAAAGAAACGGGAGTACAATAAGTGCAGAATGGCGTGTTCAATGCCCCCTACATATTGGTCAACCGCCATCCAATCGTCTACTTTGGCTTTCTCGAAGGCTTCCCCTTCATTGTTCGCGTCGGTATAGCGCAAGAAATACCAGGACGAATCGATAAAAGTATCCATCGTGTCCGTTTCCCGTTTCGCGGCTTCCCCACAACTGGGACATTTCACATCCACCCAGTCGGCCATTTTCGCCAAGGGAGAGGGCCCGCGACCGCTAAATTCGACATTTTCCGGCAATTTCACGGGTAAATCCGCATCGGGAACGGGAACAGCCCCACAACTGGGACAGTGGATAATCGGAATCGGACAGCCCCAATAACGTTGACGGGAAATCAACCAATCCCGCAAGCGATACTGGATTCTGGCTTTGCCATAACCTTGCTTTTCGGCATATTTGATAATGGCTTGTTTGCCTTCTACCGAATCCATACCGTTAAATTCGCCGGAGTTGACCATGAATCCCGCCTCGGTATAAGCGGCTTTCGGGGTTTCCATAACAGTTGTTATCTCCGGCATAATAACTGTTATGATGGGCAAGTCATTTTGGGTTGCAAAGACAAAATCGCGAGTATCGTGGGCTGGAACACCCATGACTGCGCCAGTTCCATATTCGTACAATACATAATCGGCAATCCAAATCGGCACTTCTTCCCCGTTGAAGGGGTTAATTACTTTCCCCCCCGTGGGAATGCCGCGTTTGGGCTTATCTTCGGCGGTTCGTTCGATTTCGCTTTCTGCGGCTACCTCTTGGATAAAGGCTTCCACGGCTTCTTTACGTTCGGGGGTGGTGACTTGGGGGGTTAAGGGGTGTTCCGGGGCTAAAACCACATAACTCACGCCGTAAACCGTATCGGGACGAGTGGTAAAGACGGCGATTTCCTCGTCCATCCCCACAATCGGAAACTCTAAATAAGCCCCCACAGATTTCCCAATCCAGTTGGCTTGCATGGATTTCACCCGTTCGGGCCAGCCTGCGAGTTGGTCTAAATCTTCCAAGAGTTGTTCGGCGTAATCGGTGATTTTGAAAAACCACTGATTCAGCAATTTTCGTTCAACTTTCGCCCCAGAACGCCAGGAATTGCCCTCGCTGTCTACCTGTTCGTTCGCAAGTACGGTTTGGTCGATGGGGTCCCAATTTACTGCGGCTTCTCTTTGATACGCCAAACCCGACGCATAAAACTGTAAAAATAACCACTGCGTCCATCTGTAATAATCTGGGGAACAAGTAGCCACTTCTCGATGCCAATCCAAGGATAAACCGAGTTGTTGCAATTGCTCTTTCATTTGAGCAATATTTTGATAAGTCCATTGCTGCGGGGGAATACCTCGGTCAATGGCAGCGTTTTCGGCGGGTAAGCCAAAAGCATCCCAGCCCATCGGGTGCAAAACGCGATACCCTTGCATTCGTTTGAGGCGTGCGATCGCGTCTGTAATAGTATAGTTGCGAACGTGACCCATGTGTAGCTTGCCCGACGGATAGGGGAACATGGACAGCGCATAAAATTTGGGCTTTTCGCTATCTTCCGGCGTTGTGTCTAAGCCAAGTTCAGCCCATTGCTGTTGCCATTTTTGTTCAATCGCTGCGGGATTATATCGGGACTCCACGAGAATTCTACTCCTACTGGGTTACGAGTCGTGCATATCTTATTGTATTGCAGGAGTTGACGAGGGTGGGGAGAGAGGCGCGATCGCCTTCTACTCTTATTTTTCTCAACAATTCTGTACCGCAGTCAGCCTTTTGGGGCTGCGGCTGTAAAACTGCTCAATTGAGAATTGTACAGTTTGCCACAACATTGCATCCTACTACGATAACAACTCGGCAATCTCGTTTTCTAGGAGTTACTGGCATTGCACACGAGTGTCGATTTTCATTCGGCTGTAAAACTGAGTTGAATAGGCAAACTCCTCTCAAAAGCCTCTCAACAATTTACTGAGGATTTGCCCGAATCAAAGCACCGTCATTGATTGATTTTGGCGGCTCAAGTGAGTATGAGTAAAACCCAGATCGTGCGCTTTATTACTGCCAGAAATACTCAAAAATATACAGTAAGTGTATTATTGCAATAAAGCGATTGCTGCTGTCTGTATGCGATCGCCGACGACGAACTCAAACCCCATGTTTCCGCTTAAACTCTTACACGCAAGCGGTCGCTGTATAATTGAGGTAATTGAATCCTATTTTTTTCTGTTTAACAATTACTCTCCAAGTCTCCTCAAAAGATTCGCGAGAATTTTCAAAAACTACAAAGATGAGCAATTTAACTGAAAAGAGTAACTCTCAGGCTACCATTCAAATTCCTAATTACAAAATCCTCGAAACTATACATTCAGGCAATAAAACATTAGTTTATCGGGCAATTCGCACTGTTGACCAATTATCGGTAGTTATTAAATTACTGAAGAATCCTTATCCCAGTTTCAGCGAATTAGTACAATTTCGCAATCATTATACTATTACTAAAGATATCAATTCGCCCTTAATCATTAAAACGTATAATCTAGAACTCTACAAAAATATTTACGCCTTGGTAATGGAAGATTTTGGCGGTATTTCTCTAAAAAAATGGAAAAATGAATTTTCGTTGATAGAGTTTTTAGAAATAGCAATCCCTCTGAGCAATGTCTTAGAAGAACTAAGTCACGTGCCGCTACGCAGATATCTGCGCGATCGCATTGTTCATAAAAATATAAACCCCCACAACATATTAATCAATCCCGAAACAAAACAAATCAAACTCATTGATTTTAGCGTAGCATCTTTATTACCACGAGAAACACAAACACCGATCAATCCTAACTTACTAGAAGGAACACTGGCTTATATTTCCCCGGAACAAACCGGGCGTATGAACCGAGGCATTGACTATCGGACAGATTTCTATTCTTTAGGAATAACTTTCTACGAATTACTCACCGGAAAATTGCCTTTTGAGTCAGAAGATGTGATGGAATTAGTGCATTCTCATCTCGCGAAAGCTGCACCCCAAGTCCATGAAATTAATGCCGAAATCCCCTTGGTTTTATCCAATATTGTCAACAAACTGATGGCGAAAAACGCTGAAGATCGCTATCAAAGTGCATTGGGCTTGAAATACGATCTAGAACAATGTTTAACTCAACTTCAACAAACCGGCGAGATTAAAGACTTTAAAATAGCACAACGAGATATAAGCGATCGCTTTATCATTCCCGATAAATTATATGGCAGAGAAACCGAAGTCCAAGAATTATTAACTGCCTTTGCAAAAGTGAGTCTCGGCGCTACAGAAATGATGCTGGTTGCGGGTTTTTCGGGGATTGGCAAAACCGCAGTTGTCAACGAAGTTCATAAACCCATTGTCAAACAACGGGGTTATTTTATCAAAGGCAAGTTCGACCAGTTTAATCGTAATATTCCCTTCAGCGCCTTTGTCCAAGCTTTTCGCAGTTTGATGGGACAACTGTTGGGTGAATCGGACAGTGAGTTGCAACAGTGGCAAGCCAATATCCTCAAAGCATTGGGAGAGCAAGGGCAAGTTATTATCAAAGTCATCCCCGAACTCGAACAGATTACTGGAGAACAGCCTCCCGTCGCTGAACTTGAAGGCAGTGCAGCCCAGAATCGTTTTAACCGACTCTTCAACAAATTTGTCGGAGTATTTGCCACAAAAGAGCATCCGTTGGTCATCTTTCTTGATGACTTGCAATGGGTGGACTCGGCATCTTTGAACTTAATCAACGTTTTAATAAGCGGTGGAGAAACCCAACATTTACTAATCTTGGGAGCTTATCGAGATAATGAAGTCTCACCAGTTCACCCATTAATGTTAACCCTATCGGAATTAGCAAAAGCTGAAGCCACCCTCTCCACCATTTCCCTTGCTCCGCTAGGGCTACATCAGGTCAATCAATTAGTATCTGAAACCCTCAGTTGCACCCCAGAAATCGCCCAACCTTTGACAGAATTGATTTACCAAAAGACAAAAGGAAATCCTTTCTTTGCCACCCAATTCTTGAAAGGACTTTATGAAGATCGTTTAATCATCTTTAACAGTAACTTGGGGTGTTGGGAATGCGATTTGGTGAAAGTGCGAGATGCCGCATTAACCGAAGATGTAGTGGAATTTATGGCGGGACGCTTGCAGAAATTACCCGCACAAACCCAGGATGTATTAAAACTAGCAGCTTGTATTGGTAATCAGTTTGAGTTAGAAACCCTAGCCGTCATTTGCGAAGAAAAATTAGAAGAAACGGCAGCAAATTTGTGGAGTGCCTTACAAGAAGGATTCATTCTCCCCATGAGCGAAGCCTATAAGTTTTTTCAAGGAGAGGAGCGAGAGAATATTGAAGTTGCCAACGTTGGTTATCGTTTTTTACACGATCGCGTTCAACAAGCAGCTTATTCTTTAATACCTCAAAATCAGAAACAAAGTACGCATTTGAAACTGGGAAATTTGTTATTAAATAGCACATCAACTAGCGAAATAGAAGGAAATATTTTTGCAATTGTCAATCAACTCAATTTTGGGTCAACATTAATCAAAGATCGGGATAAATGTACTGAACTGGCGCAGCTAAATTTGTTAGCGGGGCGTAAAGCCAAAGCTGCAACTGCCTATGGAAGTGCCATAGAATATTTCTCAAAAGGATGTAATTTGCTGGCGGAAGATTGTTGGGAAACAAGCTACACTTTGGCACTAACATTGTTTGAATGTGCGGTAGAAACTGCTTATCTTAATGGTAGCTTTGAGCCAATGCAAGAATGGGTAACAATTGTGTTGCAAAACGCTAATACCTTTTTAGATAAAGTAAAAATTTACGATATCAACATCCAAGCTTTGACGGCACAAAATAAGTTAAGAGAGGCTGTTTCAACTGGATTAGAGGTATTAGAAAAACTTGAGATTAGCTTTGGAACTTATTCAGAGCGAGTAAGCTTAGAGCAAGGGATTGAGGAAACAAACAGTTATTTAAGCGGTTGGGAAATTGAAGAGTTGATTAATTTGCCAGAAATGACAGATATTAATCGCCTTGCCGCTATGCAGATAATCTCAACTACTATTGCACCTGCTTATGTAGGCGAACCAGATTTGTTACCTTTGCTGGTATTAAAACAAATTAATTTATCAGTAGAGTTTGGTAATACAGAACTTTCTACTTATGCTTATGTCATGTATGGGCTGATTCTCTGCGGTGTTTTAGGTGACATTGAATTAGGTTATCAGTTTGGACAACTGGCAAATAAACTTTTAAATAAATTTGAATGTCAGCAATTTGAATGTCGAATTTTAAATATTTTTAATGCGTTCATTCGTCATTGGAAAGAACCACTATATCTCACAATTCAGTCTTTAGAAAAAGGCTATAAAATTGGAATTGATCGGGGAGATATTGAGTTTGTGGGTTATTGCGCCTTAAATTATGGTATTAATTCGTTTTGGAGCGGGCAAGAACTGACAGAATTTGAAAGAAAGCTGTCTAACTATACTCAAGCAATTGGTCAATTCAATCAACAAACAAACTGTACCTATTTAAAAATTTATTGGCAGTTGACTTTAAATCTATTAAATGTTAATAAAAATCCCTGCGATTTAAATGGCTCTGCTTATCAAGCAGTAACCATGTTACCCGTACATCAGCAAGCCAATGATGCCTACGCCTTAGCGCAACTTTATTTAGCAAAATTGTTTATTTCTTATCTGTTTTATGATTTCTCGGAGGCGATCGCGACGGCGGAATTAGGTCAAACTTATGTTGGGGCTTTAGTCGGTAATGCTGCTGTACCAATTTTCCCTTTCTATGACTCTCTGGCAAGATTAGCAGTAGGGAATCAACCGAGGGCATTAGCAAGAGAAAATGTGTTGAAATTAGTTACAGCTAATCAACAAAAAATGCAACATTGGGCAGATCATTCCCCAGAAAATTATTTGTCAAAGTTTTATTTAGTAGAAGCAGAAAAACATCGCGTGCTGGGACAAAAGCTAGAAGCAATTGATTTTTACGATCGCGCTATTGCTGGTGCAAAAGAAAACGGCTTTATTCAAGAAGAAGCCCTAGGGAACGAACTAGCAGCTAAGTTTTACCTTGACTGGGGTAAAGAAAAGTTTGCGGCGCTCTATATGCAGGAAGCCTATTACTGTTACGCTAAATGGGGCGCGAAAGCCAAAATTCACGATTTAGAACAGCGTTATCCCGATTTACTGAAGCCCATCCTGCAAGAATTTCAATCTGCAAATCCGATCGAATCTCTGGCACAGTTTACCACCCCTAATTTATCTCCTTATTCCTCCTTTTCATCTGTTTTATCTAGTGCGAAAAACAGTAGTCGTTTGGATTTTGTGACTGTTTTGAAAGCGAGCCAGGTTCTTCTAGAAAAAATTGAGATTGATGCGTTATTGACTGAATTTGTACGGCTTATATTGCAAAATTCTGGGGCAGACAAGTTAGTTATTGTTCTACCAGACAACGATGATTCCTGGCAAGTTCGCGCGATCGCCACCCCTGAAATAACTCAACTCTCCACAGCGCCACTTACAGAAGATTCAAACCTACCCATTCAACTGATACGGTATGTCAAAAACAGCCAAAAAATCATCGCTATTGATGACCTAGATACCGAGTTACCGATCGTTGATGCCTACCTCCAAGAACATCAACCGCATAGCGTTTTGTGTTTGCCCATTCTGCATCAAGGTCATCTCAGTGGGTTGCTGTATTTGCAAAATCAAGCTATTACGGGAGTCTTTAATCGCGATCGCCTTCTCGTTCTCAACTTCCTTTGTACCCAAGCCGCTATTGCTCTAGAAAATGCTCGACTGTTCGCAGAACAGCAACAGTCAGCCATCGATCTTCAGGTTAACAACAGTTTTCTCAAAGCCCAACAAGAATCTTCTCTGGATGGAATGCTGGTCATTAATGCCAACCGCCAGGTCACTGCTTACAATGAACGCTTTGCCTCCATCTGGAATATTCCTAAAACTGTTCTTGAGACCAAAGACGATCGGCAACTATTAGCTTATGTTTTGGATCGGCTAGAAAACCCAACTGCATTTTTGGCAAAAGTCGAGTATCTCTATGACCATCCAGAGGAGAGCAGCTTTGACGAAATTGTTCTGAAAAATCAACGGGTTCTTGAACGATATTCGTCACCCGTTAAACTACCATCTGGAGAATACAGCAGCCGAATTTGGTATTTTCGAGACATTAGCGATCGCAAAGCCGCAGAACAGGAACTTATCCTCAAGCAAAATCATTTAGAGGCTCTGCTGAATAATATTCCTCATATTGCCTGGGTCAAAGATTCAGAAAGTCGATTTGTTGCGGTGAATGAACCGTTAGCTAAGATAATGCGTTGCTCCCCGGCAGAAATGGTTGGTAAGACAGACTATGACTTTTTCCCGGCAGAAATGGCTCGCATTTACCAAGAAGATGATATCGAAGTTCTGGCTTCGGGACAGCGCAAAGTGGTTGAAGAAAGAATACGACGGGGAGATGGTAGTTTGAGCTGGTTGGAGACAACGAAAACGCCGTTTCGGGATGCTCAAGGACAGTTTGCTGGGACGGTTGGGATCGCAGCCGACATTACCGATCGCAAACAAGCCGAACAATTACTCGCCGACTACAATTGCGAACTAGAACGGCAAGTTGAAGCGCGAACCCAAGCACTCCAAGTGAGTGAAGCACGGTTGCAGCTTGCCCTCAGTGCCACCAACCAGGGCTTTTTCGATCTGAATTTGCCAACGGGTGTAGCCGTTGTTAGTTCTCAATATGCCTTAATGTTGGGATATGACCCGGCAACATTCCGCGAAACCGAGGAGACTTGGCGATCGCGCTTACATCCAGACGATCGCGAACAGACCCATCGAGCTTATCGAGCTTACAAAGCCGGTCAAACTCCGCAGTACAAAGCGGAATTTCGCCTGCAAACTCAGCAAGGCGATTGGCAATGGATTCTCTCAGTCGGTCAATTTGTAGCATGGGATGAAACGGGACAACCCACACGGCTACTGGGGACTCATACAGATATTAGCGATCGCCGGTTGGCTGAAATTGAACGTCAACGAGCCGAAAACGCCTTACAGAACTTAATTGAAGGCACAGCAGCCTTAACGGGTCCCGACTTTTTCGCTGCCCTGGTTCGTCATATCGCCACTGCCTTAGATGCTTCCCATGCCTTTGTCACCGAACTGGTTGAGGGCGATCGCTTGCACTTTCTAGTGGCTTGGGGGGATGGTCAGTATCTCCCCAATGACACTGTTGATATTGAGGGTACGACCTGTGCTGTTACGCTTGATCGAGGTGCATACCACTGTAAGCGCGATGTAATCGCTTGCTTCCCTCAAAACCCCATATTGGCACCGATGGGTGTAGACAGCTACATGGGAGTGGCACTACAAAATCGCCAAGGTGAAGTCATAGGAACACTCTGTGTCTTTGCTCGTCAGCCCCTAGCCGATCCCGAATATTCAGAGCAAATCCTACGGGTTTTTGCCGCCCGCGCTGCCGTTGAACTGGAACGTCAACAAGCTGAAATCGTAATTAATCAGCAGCTTGCAGCGATTGAAGCCGCGATTGACAGTATTAGTATTCTGCAAAATGGCGTTTACCGCTATGTGAATCAAGCCCATCTCAATTTATTCGGTTATGAAAATGCTGAGGAACTGATCGGTAAAAGCTGGAAATGTCTGTATCCCTCGGATGAGGTCAGACGCTTTGAAGCAGAAATCTTACCCGGATTGACTTATGGACAAGGTTGGCAAGGGGAGGCGATCGCCATCCGTAAAGATGGTTCTACCTTTGCTCAAGGCGTTTCTCTCACCCTTACAGAGGATGGCTTGTTGATTAGTGTTTGCCGCGATATCAGCGAACTTAAACAGGCTCAAGCCTTAATTACCCACAATGCACTGCATGATTCCCTGACAGGTTTACCGAACCGCACCCTATTATTAGAGCGTCTGACCCTGGCAATGCAGCGTACTCAACGCCAGGAAAATTATCGTTATGCTATTTTCTTCATAGACCTCGATCGCTTCAAAGTAGTTAATGACAGTCTAGGACATACAATCGGCGACCAACTTTTAATGGCAATTACTCAGCGTCTCAAGACTCATGTGCGACAGACCGATCTGGTTGCTCGTCTGGGGGGAGATGAATTTGTGGTGCTGATAGAAGATATCGGCAGCACCAGAGAAATCACTCAAATTGCCGAACGCATTTTGGCGGATTCGCAAGCGCCTTTGTTCCTCGATGGCCACCAAATTGTTACAGGTATGAGTATCGGGATTGTGCTAGGTAAAAAGGACTATCAGGATGCGACAGACATAATTCGCGATGCCGATATTGCTATGTACCAAGCGAAGACAAATGGACGCAACTCCTATTACTTTTTTGATACAGCAATGCACGCAGCAGTCCTGGATAAGCTTTCGTTGGAGAGCGATCTGCGCCAGGCTGTAGACCAACAAGAGTTTGTCGTTTACTATCAACCCGTTTTTGAACTATCTCGTCATCAACTGATTGGATTAGAAGCTTTAGTACGCTGGCAACATCCAAAACAAGGCTTAATTACGCCAGACAAATTTATTCCGATTGCGGAAGAGACGGGACTGATTCAAGATATTGATAGCTGGGTAATGCACCATGCTTGTCAGCAAGTTGCAGCTTGGCAGAAGCAATTTTCCCAATTTTCTGAACTCAAGATTAGCCTCAATCTTTCGGCTCAAGATTTAGGCAAAGCTGACTTGATTCAGAGAATCAATGAGATTCTGAAAACTACTGGATTGAGCAGTCAGTCTGTTACTTTAGAAATCACGGAAAGTTTTCTAATTGATGATATTGAGAAAATTGCTGGCTTGCTAAGGCAGTTGACTAAAAAGGGGATGCAAATTAGTATTGATGATTTTGGCACAGGCTACTCTTCTCTCAGCTATCTCCATCGTTTGCCCTTTTGTAGCCTGAAGATCGATCGCTCTTTTATTAGCCAGATGGAATCTAATTCCCGAAATCACAAGATTGTCAGTACCATTATTGCTTTAGGTCAGCAACTCGGATTAAGCGCGATCGCGGAAGGTGTCGAAACGCCACAGCAGCTACAATTATTACAGCAACTCGGATGCCAATTTGGTCAAGGATACCTGTTCTCTAAACCCTTATCTGCCCAGGAAATTGAGACTATTTTGCAGGGTATGAGCGGCTTCGCTTCATGATTGAGGACAGATAAGTGTGTAGCAATAAAAGCTCCTAATATAAAGCTATATCAGTTAGCGATCGCGCTCTACCACCCCCAAACTAAAATTACAAATATTCCTGCGATCGCCCTTTTTTAAAAGTGAAAAAGAAACAAAGAAAATGTAAGCTTTTCTACTCCAAAACCCAAGCCAGTACCCATATAATCAAGGGAAGCACAAAACAAGAGTAACGATGTCGTATTGGTTTGCTTTCTGCTCATGAACCCTGTCTCAACATCATCATCTTTACCAGTTTACCAATCTCTCACGGTCAAAACACTCATCAATATGGCACTACGACTCGCCCTCGTCGTGCTGATTATCTCAGGTATTAGCTACTGGCATTTGATGTCTCAACTTGCCTGGGATACTCAAGCAAGTTTACTGAGTTATATATCAGAAAGAGGACAGCGAGAAGCAGCCGTTTTCGTATTAGCAGAAGACGATCATACCTTGTTACGCAATGCCTTTCTCAAGGAATTTTCTGCCTTACAAACCTCCGAGAGAGTATCCCTTGAACGCCATTTTTTTCGATGGTCGGATAACTCAATTCGTAATGTCCCCGAAGGTACTCAACCGCAAGACTTTGATACAGAACGCTATCCTACAACCTTTCTCCAGCCAGGAGTAGAATTAACGTCAGATATACAACAGCGTTTAGACCTGTCCTATCAATTAGTGGCTCAATATGGTGCGGGTTGGCGCGATCGCTTTATTGATACTTATGTTACCTTACCTGAAGGTAGCATGACCATGTTTTGGCCGGGGGCTGCTTGGGGAATCAATGCTCAGCCAGATTTAGATATTCCTGCCCAAGAATGGGCTTATTTGGGGGACTTAGAGCATAATCCCCACCGCAAAACCACTTGGACGGGGGTTTATGCCGATCCCGTTACCCAAGACTGGATGGTATCTGCTGAAACCCCTATTGACGATACCAACGGTCGTCATTTGGCAACCATTGGCCATGATATGATTTTGACAGATTTGCTCGATCGCACCATTGCCGATCGCATCGAAGGAACTTATAACTTACTGCTGCGACCCGATGGCCAGCTTATTGCCGAACCGCACCTCATGGCAGAAATTCGAGCCAAAGAGGGAAAACTCAACGTCAAAACGGCAGGAGATGCTCATCTGGAGCGAATTTTTGAACTTGTAAGGCAAAGCAACGAACCGAGTCGCGTAGTTTACAATCGACGCGATCGCGAATACTTAGCGATCGCCAAACTCAACGGCCCCGACTGGTATCTCATTACAGTCTATCCCGAAAAACTCCTCCAAGCCCAAGCCTTCGATAATACTTGGTTTTTACTCTGTTTAGCCCTCGCTTCTCTCGGCCTCGAAATCATCCTACTCTTCATCGTACTGCGGCGACAAATTACAGCACCCATTCAAGATTTATTAAAAGCCACCCAACAAGTCACCCAAGGAGATTTTGCGGTCGATCTTGATACCCAACGTCAAGACGAATTAGGGCAATTAGCCGCTTCTTTTACCCAAATGACTCAACAACTCCAAAGCGCCTTTAACAACCTAGAGCAAAAAATCGCCGAGCAAAAATTAGCAGAGAACATCATTTTAGAAAAAACAGAAGCCTTAGAGCAAGCACTACAAGAATTACAGCAAATGCAACTCCAAACCGTCCAAAATGAGAAAATGTCGGCTTTGGGTAATCTGATGGCAGGAGTTGCCCACGAAATTAATAACCCTATTGGCTTTCTCAAAGGTAATGTTCAACCCGCTCAAGAATACGTCCGAGATTTGCTGAATTTAATCGATTTTCTTTTGCAGAAAGCTCCCAGTAACGACCCAGAAATCGCAACAGAACTAGCAGAAATTGAACTTGAATTTATTCGAGAAGACTTACTACAATTGCTGCAATCGATGAGTCTGGGAATTGAGCGTCTTCGCAACATCAGCATCAGTCTTCGTATTTTTTCGCGTCAAGACCAAGACCACAAAACAGCGTTTCAAATTCACAATGGCATCGATAGTACACTACTGATTTTGAAACACCGCACCAAAGGCAATGAACACCGAGGGGAGATTCAAATCGTTAAACAGTACGGCGATATTCCTGAAATTTATGGCTTTCCCGGTCAGCTTAACCAAGTTTTGATGAATTTACTCGCCAATGCTGTTGATGCCTTGGACGAAGTTCCCCTCGATGCCCCTTACATTACCATTAACACCCAAGTTCTCGACTCCGAGCAAGTGGTCATTCGGATTCAAGATAATGGTTGCGGTATGACGACTGAGACTCAGAACCGCATTTTCGAGCAAGGATTTACGACAAAAGCGGTGGGGAAAGGAACGGGATTGGGATTGGCGATCGCGTATCGTATTGTTACGGAAACCCATCACGGCCAGTTAACGGTTGAATCTACCCCCGGACAGGGTAGCACGTTTATCATTCAACTCCCGATTGAGGGCTAGTTGTTTTTGGCAATCAACAAACTTTAGTAAACTTTCAAGTCATTCTCAGGTCAGATTCAGATTTCCTTGATGTAATCGATAAATAAAAGAAAAAACCCATGTTTGGGGAAATTTTAAGATATTCAAAAAACTGTAGGTGAATTATGGCGGTAGACTACGATATTGTCGTTATTGGAGGTGGTTCTGGCGGTTTGGTTGTTGCTGCTGCTGCCGCTCAACTGAAGGCAAAAGTAGCATTAGTGGAAAAAGATAAACTCGGCGGGGATTGTTTGTGGTATGGTTGCGTTCCCAGTAAATCTTTGATTCATGCCGCTAAAATTGCTTACGAAGTCAAACACGCCTCCCGCTTTGGCATTTATAGCAATCCCGCAACAATTAACTTTGCTGAAGCGAATAATCACGTACAAAAAGTTATTGCGGCGATTCAACCCCACGACTCTCCCGAACGTTTTGAGGGGTTGGGGGTAGATGTGATTTTTGGGTCGGGGCAATTTCGCGATCGCCAGACTTTTGAAGTCAATGGTAAAATCCTGACAGCGCGTAATTTCGTTGTTTCTACGGGGTCGCGTCCTCAAATTCCCCCCATTCCCGGTTTAGCCGAAGCTGGTTTTTTGACCAACGAGCAAATCTTTTCTGTGACCGAACGCCCGGATTCTCTCGTTGTCGTGGGGGCAGGGCCGATTGGTTGCGAGTTGGGTCAATCTCTGCAACGCTTAGGCTGTCAGGTGACGATTATCTCCAGTCGCGATCGCATTATGCCTAAAGAAGACCACGTTGCGGCTGCTGTAGTGGAAAAACAGCTACTTTCAGAGGGCATTCGCATTATCAAAAATGCCAGGGCTGAGAAAGTCGAAATCATTGACGGCAAAAAGTGTGTTTGGGCAGGAGAGGAGCAAGTTATCGTAGACGAAATCTTGATTTCTGCCGGACGAACTCCCAATGTCGAAACCCTAAATTTGGCAGCCGCAGGCGTGACAGTGGGGAAACAAGGCATCAAGGTGAATGAAGCCCTGCAAACAGCCAATCCGCGCATTTATGCTTGCGGTGACGTGATTGGCGGTTATCAGTTTACCCATGTCGCGGGTTACGAAGCGGTGGTGGTGCTAACGAATGCCCTCTTTTCCCCGATTAAGAAATGGTTACCGTCGAAGGCTAACTATCGCGTGATTCCCTGGGCGACTTTTACCGATCCCGAATTAGCCCGCGTGGGTTTGACCGAAAAACAAGCGTTAGAGCGTTATGGGGAAGATGTGGAAGTCCTAATGCAACCGTTTAAGGATGTGGATCGAGCGCAAGCAGAGGCGGCTACTGCGGGTTTTGCTAAGATTATCACCACGAAAAAGGGGGAGATTTTGGGGGCGCATATTGTCGGCCCTTCTGCTGGGGAGTTAATCCATGAAGTGGTTTTGGCGATGGCGAATAAGCTGAAAGTTTCGGCGTTGACGGGGATTCACGTTTATCCGACACTCTCGGAGGTTAATAGTAAGGCGGCGTTGTTGTTGCAGAAGCGTTCTTTTGCCCGCAATGATTTTCTTCAGAACTTTTTACCGCAGTTTTTTGGGTTTTTGCGATCGCGCTAAGTTTAGTTATCAGCGACTAAGGGGCAGTAGGGATTGGGCAGTAGGGATTGGGCAGTAGGGATTGGGCAGTAGGGATTGGGCAGTAGGGAT
>JAWQFT010000012.1:15681-58748 GCA_035968055.1 Jaaginema sp. PMC 1080.18
GGGCAGTAGGGATTGGGCAGTAGGGATTGGGCAGTAGGGATTGGGCAGTAGGGATTGGGGAATTTTCAGTTACCAACAACCAACAACCAACAACCAACAACCAACAAACCAGAATGTATAGAAATATGTCATCTTTCGTGTAAAGCTTAAACAATGCTAAAAGATCGTGGTAACTTCAATAAGTGTTACCAAGTTTATACTGTTTTGAGGAGGAGAAACCCTTGAAATTGCAGGCTTCTCAAACCGAAAATGAGAACTTCCGCGAAAATATCAGCGAGTATGTTGCCCAACTGCAACTCCACATGACGTTACAAGCTCGTCATCTTGTACCCACCTTGACGAACGCCACGGATAGCCGTCATCAGTTGTTACAAGAAACTCAAGCCAACATTGAAAAGTTGGTGTCTCGGCAAAGGTTAAGTTAGGTTAACTGCATTAAAGTTTGTTAAGAGCGCGATCGCCCAATTGTAGATTCGATCTCAGGGGCGATCGCGTTGTTGTTTTTTGCTTCTCTCTACCGCTAAAATAGTAAAGAAATGTAAACAAACTTTAAAAACGCTATTTCTTCATGACTAGCCAACCGAAAACCGAACCGACAACTCTCCCCAAACTCTCCGAACCCAAATTCGGCTTTAACGACTATGCCGAACGTCTCAATGGTCGTGCGGCAATGATTGGCTTTGGGTTAGCCATTGCTATCGAAGTGCTTACGGGCCAGGGCGTGTTATCTTGGCTTGGTTTACAGTAGATATTAATGGCTGGGTTGCCTGGTTTTGCCGCGCTAATGAGAGAAAAAGACTAGGAATCCAGCCAAGCTGTCAAGTCTTCGTCAATCAAATCTTGTAATTTGAGAATATCCTCGCGATAAAGTTCTTGGAGTTGCTGGCGGTTTTCTGGTGTTAAGGGAACTGCCGTTTTGTCTTGGGAATTGAGATTAATTAAGCTGGAGCGAATTTTTTGTCGTGCTTCTACGGGTAAGACTAATTTTAATGCCGATCGCGCCAGAGTTCTGAAGGAATTTTCTTGTCGTAACAGTTTATTGAAGGTTTGATTTTTGGGAACTTGAGCCAGTTGCGATCGCCGCGAAACATCTGGCGAAAAGGTGTCATCAACTTCTAGAAAATGGTAGAGATTCTGCATGAATTTTACTGAATCTTTAACTAGATTATCATATAAATAAACCTGTATTTGTTCCCGTTCAAATGCTTGGTAAAAATGTTGTAAATGCTGGTAATAAAATCCTTTTAATAAGATAAAAGAACTGGCTGAATAATCTGTAATTAATTCTGCTAGGCTTTTGGGCTTACTTTTGCGGATAGCATCGCGGATGTGCATCAAATAATCTGAATAAGCGCGGTCAATAGGATTCCGCAGAATTGCGATTAACTTGGCTTGCGGCACATAACGCTGAATGCGCTCAATTGAAGAATCATAATGAAAAAGGTAATTAGGAGAAGCTTCACCAATGGCTAACTCATTACTAACTTGAGCGAAAAGTTTTTCGTACTTTTCTAAAGTATCAATGGCTGGTTTTCTGCTTTCGTTTTCCCAATTTTTTTCGAGAAAATTAGTTTCTTTAACAGGACTAACATATACTTGCGGGTGTTGTTTTAAATAATTGTAAATTGAGGTCGTTCCTGCTTTTTGAACCCCAATAATGAGAAAATTCGGCAGTGTCATAGCAAGTCAATGAAGCTGAATGGGAACTGAGAGTAGCGATCGCGCTTACCCGTTTAAATCGTATTGTACTGCGGCTTTTTCGGGATAAGTGAAAATTTCGAGACATTTTCCTTTATTTCCTGAGTAAGACCGCAGATCGTTTGGCAATGGATAAGATACCCTGTAAATAACGGCAGTAGCATTGTGTGCCGTCAAACATTTTTAGATGAATGCTTTTTTACCTCGTATGTGGAAGTCACTTTATCGCAAAGAGCCGATTTCAAGTTTTATTTTAATTGTTGGTTTAGTAGATGCAGTGATGGGGGGCATGGGGGAACGCTGGACATTACTGGGGTTCGGGGCAACGTTGATTGCTCTGGGGATTGTGGTACGCTTTTTGCAAGCTCAACGAGTGCCAACAACGCCCAGTGATGAACCCGCTCGTCGCTACTTGCCTCCTAGTCCCGCTCCACAACCGCTACCGCCGCTATCGAGTAAGAAACGGCGATCGCCCTACTAAAATGGCTTTACTAAAGGGTAAAATTCTCGGTTTAACGGCGATCGCCCTAGGATTGACGATAACTCCCGCTTGGAGCGATATTATACCGTTGAACCCAAGCGATCGCCCCCTCGAAACCCCCGATAAGTTGCCCAGGGAAGCTTGGCTATTTCCCCAATTGCACGTTGAGATTGCCGCTCATACCACTGCGGTTGAGTCCCTCGCTTTTATCAAAGAAGGTGCGGGTCTTCTGAGTGGCGGCGGCTACAATGATGGTTATTTGCGAGTCTGGTCGGTGGCAACGGGAACGCAACAACAAGCTCTCCGCGTGCAACAAACTGCCGTAACAGACCTCGTTGTGAGTAACGATGGCGAAACCATTGCCAGTAGCGGTAACGATACAAACTTGAATTTATGGCAATGGCAGCGCGAAAACGACGAAATTCGCGAAAATCACCAGTTTCAAGAAGCCTACAGCAACATTTTAGCCTTGGCTATGACTCCTGATAGCGAAGTGCTAATTAGTGGCGGCCTCGACGGCATTCGCTTGTGGAACTTACGCACCCGCAAGCCGATTTACACCCTCGCTCGCTTCGATAATGCCACCTATGCCTTAGCCGTTCATCCCAACGGTTATATCGTCGCTAGTGGCGGGCAACAGGGTCAAATTACCGTGTGGAATGTGCGAACCGGAGACGCGATCGCCCAGTATCCTAGCCATAATGCTAAAGTTACCACCCTCGCCTTCACGGCCGATGGTAACACCTTGATTTCAGGGAGCGAAGACCGCAGTATTAAAATTTGGGACTTCCCGACGATGACCTTGCGACACACTTTAATCGGTCATACTGGCGAAATCCGCGCCCTCGCCATTCATCCAAGCGGTCAATTCTTTGCCAGTGGTAGTCGAGATGGTATTCGCCTGTGGTATCTCGATCGCGGTGCTTTAATGACTTATTGGTACGCTCACGACGCTTGGGTACAATCCCTTGCCTTTAGCCCCAATGGGGACACTCTAGCAAGTGGTGGTTTTGATGGCAAAGTCAAACTTTGGCGACCTTTAGTTTTGCCTTCCCATCTCGATCTCAGACAGTAGGGGTGGTTGCGAATTTTTCAAGAAAGACAGGAAGATAGTAGATTAAAACCAATAATTTACAACGAAAACAGTAACCAAGATGACTGTAGGGACTCAGCGAGATTATAAATACGTTTTAGATGACTTTATTGGGCGTGGTATGTTTAGCCAAACCCAGAAAGCCGAGATTGCGGGACTGCACCAAAAGGTGATTGTTAAAACTTTGGGGCAGTATCTCCAAGAAAATCCCGAATACTCGCAATTTAAACAGCATTTTCAAAGTTTGACCGCCCGTTTAGCCAAAATCAAGCATCCTCACTTGGCGGCGGTGGTAGAGTTGTTTGAAGAGGATAGTTGTCCGTTTATTATTTTTGAAGCGATCGCGGGGGAGAATTTAGCGCAAATTCTCGAAACAGAGGGCAAATTTACCGAAGCTCAAGCTCTCGCGACGATCGAGCAAGTGGTCGAGGCAGTTGCCGCCCTGCATCGTGCTGACTTGCTGCATCTCGATATCCAACCGCGCCACATTATCCGCCGTCAGAACTCAAAAAAGGTGGTTTTAGTAGAATTTGGCCTGACTAACGAACTCAACAGCAGTATTCGACAAACCCACGCTAACTTACTCGCTCCCGGTTATGCCGCTCCCGAACAACACGACCCTCAAGGAACTACTGGCATTGCCACCGATATTTACGGCCTCTGTGCCACCTTTTATAGCCTCCTCACAGGTAATCCTCCCCCTGCTGCTCCCGTTAGAAGCCACATTCGTAATGAGGATTGGCTGCAATGGCCGAATTCCGTCTCCGAACCCGTTAAAACCGCTATTACCGCCGGATTAGCCCTCGATCCTCGCGATCGCCCTCAAACTCTAGCCGCTTGGCAAACCCTACTACTGCCAAAAGCTCCGGCGGTTGCGCCTTCACCTCGCCCCATCCCCCCGTCACCGCCCCCCACTAACCGTTTAGAACGTTTCCCTGTTACAAATCTTAAAAAAACGCCAAAACGAGCAACTGCCAAATTTCCCCTAGGGACTTTTGTCACCACCTGTTTAGTCGCTGCCTCTGCGGGGGTAGGATTTGGCTTGTCCATGCGCTTCAATCGCCCGGATGAAGCGGGTTCGACCCTATGGCATCTCAACCAATCTTTTCCCCCTCGCGCCGTGGAATCTCAAGAAGATTAAAGGCGATCGCGTCATCGGGAAAATTCTTTGGTAATTACAGCATCTCGGTCAATCAAGATATAATTTGTTACGAAACATAAGAAAATTTATCAACCATGAGCCATCCCGTCATTCACGCCTTCTTTGTTGGTAAAGCTCTCGCCGACATCACTTACGAAAAGGCCGAAGACGCTTTAAGCAACGCCTTGAGCGAATTTGGCAAATTTGACGCAGAACAGCGCGAAAATCTGCGCCAATTCGCGACCGAAGTCCTCACTCGCGCCGAACGGGAAATGGCCCGTCAAACGGGTGCTAGTCCCACCACCGCGACCACAACCCCCCAAACCCCCCATACGCCAGCGCAACCCCGCGATACCCAAGAAGTCATCGACGACCTGCGCCACCAAATCGCGCAAGTTCGCGCCGAAATTACAACTTATCGCGCCCAAAAATCAGCCAGCTAATCGGGTTTTCCGGTCTTGCTTCTGCACTTTCTCATAACAAACTTTTTTGTATAAACCTTATTTTAAAATCGAGTGTCAGCCCTCTCCCAAACTCCGAACAGTTCTGTAAACTACTCTACCAATGGCGCGATCGCCCCGAATCGCCCCGGTCGAGGCAAAGATTCCTATCGCTGGAACGACGAAAATTACTCGCGACTCAGACGACGTATTGATATTTGGCTTTTTGTCCTGACCCTACTCTTGGGTTTGTGGCGAGATGGCAAACAATGGAGCTATATCGGCGGCTATACCGAAGAAAAACGCCGTCAACGTCGCCAAAAACAAGCCGTCTGGATTCGCGAAGGTCTCCTCGAACTCGGGCCCACTTTCATCAAAGTCGGTCAGTTATTTTCGACGCGGGGCGATTTGTTCCCGACGGCTTATGTCGAAGAATTAAGCAAACTTCAAGACCGCGTTCCTGCCTTTTCCTACGAACAGGTGGCCAAAATTATTGAAACCGATACAGGCAAGTCGGTTTCAGAGTTATTCCGCAGTTTTGACCCCACACCCCTAGCGGCGGCTAGTTTGGGTCAAGTTCACAAAGCCCAACTTCATACTGGGGAAGAAGTGGTGGTGAAGGTGCAGCGACCGGGCTTGAAAAAGCTATTCACCATCGATCTGGCAATTCTCAAGCGTATTACGCAATATTTCCAAAATCATCCCCGTTGGGGACGCGGCCGAGATTGGTTGGGTATTTACGAAGAATGCTGTCGGATTCTCTGGGAAGAAACTGATTATCTCAACGAAGGACGCAATGCCGACACTTTTCGGCGGAACTTCCGGGGTTATGATTGGGTGCGCGTCCCTCGCGTTTTTTGGCGTTATACGTCCCCCAGGGTGCTAACCCTTGAATATGTACCGGGCATCAAAATCAGCCACTATGAAGCCCTAGAAGCGGCGGGATTAGACCGCAAATTGTTAGCCCGTCAGGGAGCAGAGGCTTATTTACAACAATTGCTGAATGATGGCTTTTTCCACGCTGACCCCCATCCGGGTAATTTGGCGGTGAGTAGCGATGGTAAGCTGATTTTCTACGATTTCGGCATGATGGGTCAGATTAAGGCCAATGTCCGCGAGAAGTTGATGCAGACGTTGTTTGGCATTGCGGAGAAAAATGGCGATCGCGTCGTGAGTTCTTTGATTGAACTAGGGGCTTTAGCTCCAACGGGCGATATGGGTCCAGTAAGGCGATCGGTTCAGTATATGCTGGACAACTTCATGGATAAGCCTTTTGAGGAGCAATCGGTGAGCGCGATTGGGGAGGATTTGTATGAAATTGCTTACGACCAACCTTTTCGCTTCCCGGCAACCTTTACCTTCGTGATGCGGGCATTTTCCACCCTCGAAGGGGTGGGTAAGGGTCTCGATCCGGACTTTAACTTTATGGAAGTAGCCCAGCCTTTTGCGATGGAGATTATGACGAATAGTAGTGCGAGCAATGGTAATAGTATTTTTGATGAGTTAGGACGGCAAGCGGCTCAAGTTAGCAGCACGGCTTTGGGACTGCCCCGACGCATTGAGGATACAATTGAAAAACTCGATCGCGGTGATGTGCGAGTGCGAGTTCGGTCGATTGAGATCGATCGCGTGTTGCGCCGCATGAGTTCGATGCAATTGCTGACGAACTACACGATTTTGGTGGGGACGTTTATTTTGTCCGCCACAATTTTTTGGGTCACGGGCTGGCCTTGGTTAGCGGCGATCGCAGCGTTACTATCGGGTTTGTTGGGAATTTCGATTTTTCGTCAGTGGCGGAAAATTAATCGACTTGACCGAATGCCGTAATTTTCGTACCGTTATGGACACAATCGAGCAAAAATGAAGTTATGAAACGTCGCTTCGCAGGTCTTACTGATACAGGAATTCAACGCTCTGTCAACCAAGATGATTACCATATCGATCCAGAGGGACGATTTTTCATCGTCGCAGATGGTATGGGCGGTCATGCAGGGGGTCAAGATGCAAGTCGCATTGCTGCCCAAATGATTCAAGGACATCTTGAAGAATATTGGGAGACTCAAGCTTCTGAGGCTTTATTAGAAAAGGCGATTATTGAGGCTAATCAAGCTATCCTGGACGATCAAATCCAAAACCCCCAGCGAGCCGATATGGGAACAACGGTGGTGGTTGTGATGTTCCACGACGATCGCAGTTGGTGCGCCCATGTGGGGGATTCTCGGATTTATCGCTTGCGAGATCGACAGCTTCAACAAATGAGTGAAGACCAAACTTGGGTGGCACGGGCGTTGAAAATGGGCGACCTTACCGAAGATGAAGCCAGAATCCATCCGTGGCGGCACGTTTTGTCTCAGTGCTTGGGACGGAAGGATTTGTATGGGGTGGAAGTTCGTCCTTTGGATTTACAGGCGGGCGATCGCCTTTTGTTGTGTAGCGATGGCTTAACCGAAGAAGTACAAAATAGCGCCCTTCGCAATCTTTTACTGGAATACGACAACTGCGAGGAAGCTGCCGAAGCTTTAGTAGAAGAAGCCAAGAAAAATGGCGGTTCGGATAATATTACCGTGGTAATTATTGCCCAGGATTAGGGAGAGAGGGAAGATAGGGAGGAAAACTGTTGAATCTTGTCTTAGCAAAGCGAGTCTGCAAACTTTAGCTTGCGGACACATCTAACCAAGGCTCAACCCTCGCTCTGTACGAGCATTGCTGCCTCAAAAAGAGAATTCGAGAGATTGTCTCTCAACCGGGTTTATTCGGAAATTTCTTGGGGAGAAATCCCAGGGGAGTTTACGTCAGAAAAGGCGGTGGACAGGGCTGCGGTGAAACCCCCCAATAAAATCGCCATGACAATGGTTGCCCAACTCGCCATTCGTCGTAATTTTCTGGGATTGGCTAGGGTAATGGATCGCAGTTGTAAATCGCCGACAGATTCTTCGTAAATGCTGGCAATTTCTGTATAAGCAAGAGACTCCATGAGTTTTGCTCCTCTATTCAAAAGCTGGAATACAGTAATGTTACCATTTTTGTCAAGCTTGATTCACTTCTAATAAACCAGGGGGCGGTAAAGCTTCGATGCGTCGCGCTTCTAAGTCTACTATGGGGACGATTTCTTTCACAAAAGGAATCAAAACTATTGACAAATCTTGCTTTTTGTGATTTTCCGGGGGATGAGCTAATCGTACTGCCAGTAAGTCATTACCCGCGACAAAAATATCTACCACTACCCCGATTAACTCTTGGGTTTCTTGGTGGAAGACTTCGAGATTGACGAGATCGGCAACATGATATTCATCTTCGTCGAGTTCGGGGCGATCGCTTCGGGGGACGAGTAGTTTATAGCCGCGCAAAGTCTCGGCTTGGGGGCGATCGCCAATGCCCTCCAACTTCAAAATATACAGCTTTTTCCCCGGTACATTGCGCCCGGCGAGGAGTTGAATCGGTTGGGGTTCGTCGGAGCGATGAGGGGCTTGTAGCCAACGGATTCCCGGTACTTCAAAGCGTTCGGGAAAATCCGAATCGGGATACACTCTTACCTCCCCTTGTAAACCTTGGGGAGCAACAATCGTACCAATTTCCAACCAATCTTGAGACTCGGAGCTAATGGGAAGGGGTTCGTTCATGCACAGTACATCAGTTATCAGCGATTAAGGGGCAGTGGGCAGTGGGCAGTAGGCAGTAGGGGGGAGTGGGATGAATGCCCCAGCAAAGTTGGTCAGAAACTTTGGCTCTTAGGCGGGTTTTTCAAAATGGCTAAAAACCATATAAAATAAGGGTTTCAGCCTCAAAAATTGGATTTAAGTTTCAAAGAGGGTTATCAGCATCTAAGGCGCAGTGGGCAGTCGGGGGGATTTGTGTTCTACTCCTCCAAAGAGGTCGGGAAATGTGGCTCTTAGAGCAAACTTTCACAATAGCTCAACGTTAAGATAAAAACGTTTCACGCTAGAGCAATTTTTAAGATTGACAGCGAGGGCAGTAATGGGTGGAGCGTCCTGCCAGTTTGATGCGTTCGATGGGAGTACCACAAAGGCGGCAAGGTTGTTGAGTACGGCGGTAAACCCAAGCAATCTGACCGTAGTTACCGTTGACTCCTAGGGGATTGAGAAAATCAGAAATTGTCGTACCGCCTTTGGCGATCGCGGTTTGTAAGACATCAACAATGGCGCGATGCAAAGCTTGGATTTGAGGGGGTTGCAAACGAGCAGCGAGATTGTCAGGCCGAATTTTACTCAAGAATAGGGCTTCATCAGCATAAATATTACCCAGCCCGGCGACTACTCGTTGATCGAGGAGAGCGCTTTTAATGGGACGCTGACTTCGAGCCAGGCTTTGGGTCAATACCTCTGGAGTGAAGCTATCCTCTAGGGGTTCGGGGCCGAGTTTTTGCAATCCCGTCATCACTTCATAGGGGTCGCCTTGGAAGCCCCAGATTCGACCAAAGGTGCGAACATCCACAAAGCGCAGTTCTCGATTCCCAGGAAAAAACAAGCGCAGCCGCGTGTGTTTTTGAGGAGGGCGATCGCGCTCAACCCAGAGTAATTGCCCGGTCATCCGCAGATGAACTCCAATACCACCGCTCTTGTCTTGGAAGCGAGCTATTAAATATTTACCCCGACGCTGCCACTGGGCGATCGCCTGCTGGTGGATGTGCTGCAAAAACCCTGGAGCAGAAACTGGGTAGGCAAGAGAGCTTTCTCGCCACACTTCCCCACCCTCAATAATTTGGTCGAGGGTTAATTGATTTAAACCCCGACATACTGTTTCAACTTCAGGCAATTCTGGCACAATTTAACGAGCGTCAGTTCCTTGGTTGGGGTCGCCTTCTGCGGTTTTGTTCGTACTGGGGTCTTCGGCTTCCATGCCTGTGGTACGAGCGGCGGGTTCTACGGTGGTTTGTTTGCCTTTGGTTGACTTGCGAGAAGCTGCACCAATGACTTCTAACTCATCCTCGGCAAAGTTGTTGGTATTAACGCCCGCGTAGTTAACTTTGTCAAAACGAACGATTACCGGATAGATAATACCGCTTTTATCAACGGTTGCCACCGTACCCACATCACCATACCAATACGATGCTTTCCGCAGAATTCTGACTTTATCTTTGCGATCAACCATGTATTTTAAAATCTCCCTTTGATACCTAAATCACAGCGTACTATTTCTCGGTGATTCTCTTACCTTTCAGTATTTTAAGTTTTATTAAGACCAGAGGCGATCGCCCCTAGTCCATGAGAAGCAAACCGAGTTTGTTCAAGTGTTACACGGATCGAGGACGATAAAGCGATCGCCTTAACATAGTTTTACCGTGGCGCTCATTTTCTGAGGATCGCAAAAATTAGGGTGCGATCGCGACTCGCACCCCAACCCAATCTAGGCAATTTTAATCAAACGATTAGGCGATCGCCGCCATTTTCACATCGCTATTCGCCAATAAGTTTTGTAACTCTTCAGAATCCACCGTTTCTTGTTCGACTAGCATAGCCGCCAACCGATCTAAAATTTGGCGATTATTATTCAACACCTCGATCGTGCGTTGATAAGCTTTTTCAACCAGCTTGCTAACCTCTTCATCAATCGCTGCGGCAGTTTCGTCAGAGAAATCGCGGTCAGAAGCAATATCGCGACCCATAAACATATTGCCATTTTGACGACCCAAAGCCACCGGGCCAAGGCGATCGCTCATCCCAAAACGAGTTACCATCTGACGCGCTACGCGAGCCACTTGTTGCAAATCGCTCGCTGCTCCTGTCGTCACTTCTTCTTCCCCGAAGATCAATTCTTCAGCGACGCGACCCCCCAAAGCGACTGCCATTTGGTTTTGTAGATAAGCGCGGGAGTATAAGCCCGAATCCATGCGCTCTTCGCTCGGTGTGAACCAAGTCAAACCCCCGGCACGACCGCGAGGAATAATGCTAATTTTCTGTACGAGGTCGTAATCAGGCATTAGCGCCCCTACCAAGGCATGGCCGGCTTCGTGATACGCGACCAATTGCTTGCGTTTTTCGCTCATCACCCGGTCTTTCTTCTCAGGCCCGGCCAAAACGCGATCGATTGCGTCGTTCACTTCATCCATCGAGATTTCGGTTAAGTTGCGACGAGCCGCTAAAATCGCCGCTTCGTTGAGCAAGTTGGACAAATCTGCCCCCGTAAAGCCCGGAGTCCGACGAGCAATTTTGTCTAAATCGACATCGCGGGCTAAGGTTTTACCGCGAGCGTGGACTTGTAAGATTTCGCGACGACCGGCGTAATCGGGACGGTCTACGACCACCTGACGGTCAAAACGACCCGGACGCAATAAAGCTGCGTCTAAGACATCAGGACGGTTGGTAGCAGCGATAATAATAATCCCGGTGTTGCCCTCAAAACCGTCCATTTCGGTGAGTAATTGGTTGAGGGTTTGTTCGCGCTCGTCGTTACCACCACCGAGGCCTGCACCCCGGCTGCGACCTACTGCGTCAATTTCATCGATAAAGACGATACAGGGAGCGTTGGTTTTGGCTTGCTCGAACAAATCCCGAACGCGGGACGCACCCACACCCACGAACATTTCGACAAATTCCGAACCGGAGATACTAAAGAAGGGAACGCCTGCTTCTCCAGCGACGGCGCGAGCGAGGAGGGTTTTACCTGTCCCCGGAGGGCCGACGAGCAATACGCCTTTAGGAATTTTCGCACCAATGGCGGTAAAGCGATCGGCATTTTTGAGGAAGTCTACCACTTCGTTGAGTTCGAGTTTGGCTTGTTCAATTCCCGCAACATCGCCGAAGGTGACTTGAGTTTGGGGTTCCATTTGCACGCGGGCTTTGGATTTACCAAAGTTCATGGCTTGGGAACCGGGGCCGCTTTGAGCGCGACGCAGTAAGAAGAATAAGCCGACTAGCAGCAGAATGGGGAAGAATAAGCCACTGAGCGTCCGCAGGAGTGCGCCTTCGTTGTTGGGGGGAAGGACGGCAATATCGACGTTGTTTTGGGTGAGAATGTCGATGAGTTGCGGGTCGTTGGGGAGGTTGACTTCGACTTGAGTGCCGTCTTGGGCAGTTACTAGGGCTTGGCTGCGGTCAGCACTGAGTTTGACAATGCCTTGAACTCTACCGTTTTGGACTTCGTTGATGAAGCGGCTGTATTTCCAGGTGGTACGGCTTTCTCGCGGTTGGTCGAGGAAGGCTGTTCCCAGGGCAATTACTACGATTAACAGTAGGGCATAAAGGCCGGCGTTACGCCATTTTTTGTTTTTGTTCACGCGCTCGATCTCCTAAAGGTAAAAGGGTTGAGAAAAACTGGGCTGGTTTTATTGGGTCAATTTGAGTTTCCCCATTCTGGGGTTGATGTTATTGAGTTGGCTAACTAAAGATGCTTTCTTAAATTTAGCTTGTATTAACTTATGTTAACGTTTCTCAGGATGTCTTGTCTTGCTACCCCAGGATTTATTAAGTTTA
Source organism: Jaaginema sp. PMC 1080.18 (assembly GCA_035968055.1). Lineage (GTDB taxonomy): Bacteria > Cyanobacteriota > Cyanobacteriia > Cyanobacteriales > Spirulinaceae > Jaaginema. Next base: position 27,965 of record JAWQFT010000012.1, read on the forward strand.
TTACTTGTTTTTAGGTTAACGTTTCTAGGGCGCGATCGCGGTGGGGGGCTATTTTCAGCATCTCAAATCGCAGCGAATGAGGAGCTTTTGACCGGAAATTGACGTTCTTGGATTGTTGATAAAGAAGGTAAGGGAGAAAGCACTGCCATCCTCGCTTACAATCGCATTTTAGTCATTTCAAGGATTTTTCTATGTCTCTACCTCTTGTTGCTATTGGGGATAGTCTCACCCAAGGCATGACCCACGGTAGCATTTGCAAAACCGAAATTGCTTATCCTAATTTGATTGCTGCTTGTTTGAGTCAATATCCTTTCAATCGCCCCGATTTTATGGGAGAGGGCGGTATTCCATTGAATCTCGAACAAATACTGCGGAATTTGCAAACCCGCGTCGGTTCGCAAATTCATTGGTACGAAGTCATTAGTGCGATGCAGGTGGTTTGGGCTACTCTCGATCGTACTGAAGATTATTGGGAAAGAGGTTTGGGTGCTAGTCCTTTTCAACCTGATTTATTTCACCATAATTTGGCAGTTTCTGGTTTTCAAATGGGAGATTGCGATACCCTGAGCGAAGCGGTTTGCACTCAAGAATTGCTGAATCGGAAATATCCCCGTTGGTTACCCCAAGGCTTGCGTCGTCTGACTTCTAATTGGGCTTGGGATGACGATTTGGTGCGTCAACTGCCAACTTTACCTTTGTATCGCAATGCGCGACGCACGCTTAATCGCAGTTTTAATCTTCAGTATGGCAAATTTTCCCAAGTTGAAGTCGCTCGACATTTGGCTGAGACTGAGGGGGGGATTGATAACCTGATTTTTTGGTTGGGGTCAAATAATTGTTTGGGGACGGTGACGGGATTAAAACTGAAACCCTCTACCCGCGAAGATATTGATAAGTTACCCCACGAACGGACTTGTAATCTCTGGGAAGTGGAGCATTTCCAAATATTGTGCGATCGCGTCGCTCCGAAAATTGCTCAGATCGGCGCGAAAAACGTCTTTATCGGCACGATTCCCCACATTACGATCCCCCCAGTCACCCGTGGCATTAGTCCCGGTAAAAAAGGCAATGCTGCGCGTAATAGCAAAGGTTACTACGACTTTTACACCCATTTCTGGGTTTGGGATGATGACTTCAGCCGCGAACCCCACAAATATCCTAAACTGACGGCACAACAAGCTGAAGCTATCGACCGTAATATCGACGGCTACAATGAAATTCTCCGCCGTACAGCGCAAAAATACGGTTGGCATATCGTCGATATCTGCGAACAATTGGATCGACTGGCTTATCGTCGTCAGGGAGGAAATCCAACTTATAATTTCCCTCTGGGTTTGATTGCAGCTTTACAAGAACTGAAGCCCAGTCGCGTTTCCTCGTCGGGAGAACCTTTACTCGATACTCGTTTCCTCCGCATTTTACCCGAAGGGGGTTTTGCCGGGGGGCTGATTGGCTTGGATGGTTTTCATCCGACTCCTGTCTGTTATGGCTTAATTGCCTACGAATTTCTGGAGGTAATGCGTCAAGCAGGAGTTGCGATCAATATGCCGAAGCGTTGGTGGGAAACTATTGTAGAATCGGACTCAATTTTGATGGATATGCCTGAAAGTTTGCGCTATCTTGAAGAAACCTTAAGTTTTCTCGAACATCGAACGCCGCTTTTGCGTTTGCTACGAATTTGGAGTTAGGTGGGTTGCCCCGATTTTCTGGGGGAAGCATTCAGAGATGTTGCGAAGGGCAGTTGCATAATGAAAGTACTGCCCTGACCGAGTTGCGAATCTACGGTTAAACGACCCTCGTGAGTTTCGGTTATAATTTGGTGGGCGATCGCCAATCCTAAACCCGTTCCTTTACCCACTTCTTTGGTAGTAAATAAGCGGTCGAACATTTTTTCTTTGACATAATCCGATATGCCTTGGCCATTATCAGCAATGCGAATTTCTACGGCTTGTTGAGAATCGAGAAGCTGCGTTGTGACGGTAATTTTTTGCGGTGTTTTCTTCAGTTCTGTATAAGAATATTGCTGGGCGATTTCATCAAATGTATCGATTGCGTTGGCTAAAATATTCATAAAAACTTGATTCAATTGACCCGGAAAACAATGAATTTCTGGTAAATCTCCATAGTCTTTGATAACTTCAATTTCGGGGCGGAACTTATTAGCTTTCAGGCGATATTTCAAAATCAGCAATGTACTATCCAAGCTTTCATGCAAATTCGTACAAATAGGATGCTCGGTATCAGCACGAGAAAAGACTCGCAAACTGGTACTAATTTTTTTAATGCGGTCATTTGCATCTTGCATAGAACGAAGTAGTTTCGGAAAATCGCCGAGTAGAAACTCCAAGTCTATATCCTCAGCATTGTCCTGAACAATCGCGATGGGAGGCTGATGTTCTTGATAAAAATCGAGATGCTTGCATAAATCTTGTAAATAGTCTTGAGCATTACTCAAACTACCATTGAGGAAACCAATAGGATTATTAATTTCGTGAGCCACACCCGCGACTAAATTTCCCAAAGATGCCATTTTTTCGCCTTGGATAATCTTGAGTTGTGATTGTTTTAACTGTTGTAGCGTTTCCTGTAATTCTGCTGTCCGCTTTTGTACCTGTTCTTCTAATTGTTCTGTGAGAAAATGCAGATTGAGGTGGGTTCGGACTCGCGCTAAAAGTTCTACTTCCCGAAAAGGTTTAGTAATATAATCGACAGCCCCGGCCGCAAAGCCTTGGGCAATACTATCATTATCGGCTAAGGCAGTAATGAAAATAAGAGGAATGCTGGCTGTAGCGGGATTCGCTTTGATGCGACGACAGGTTTCAAAGCCATCCATATCCGGCATTTGGACATCGAGTAAAATTAAATCGGGAATCTGTCTTTGCAACTGTTTTAATGCCCGTTGACCGCTTGTTACTGCCGAAACACTATAATAATCTGAGGTCAAAGTGTCTGTAATAACTTCCAAGTTCGCGATCGTATCATCGACGACTAAAATATTGGCATTGTGTAAACTATTCTGCAATAAATTAGGCTCAGACATGGCTAGAATCTTCTGTTAAATAATTGTGTAACAGGTCTTCGATTGCTTCAGTTTGAAATTGCCGAGTCAGGGTTAAAAGGGATTCGACAAAGGGAATGTAGATGCTGTCTGATGCCTTGAGTTGTTCGAGATGGGTTCTGAGGTCGTTAATTTTATTAACTTCAGCCAGGGCTAATAACTCCTCTAAAACGGCATGAGAAGGGACAATAAACTCGGTAGGTAGCGCTTCTTCTGGGGGGTTTGAGGGGGTTTGATAAGTCCACTGCAAGTCTAAGTGCTTGGAAAGCAGTTTCAACAACTCGGCTGCATCTACTGGTTTGACGAGAAAATCATTACCGCCGCGACTCAGCGCTAAACGTTGGTCTGCGGTGGAGACTGAAGCAGAAGATACCAGAACTTTCAAGTCTTTGAATGCTTCTGTATGACGAATACGGTCTAAAAACTCAAATCCATCCATTTTGGGCATTGCTAAATCGGTAACGATCAAGTCAGGAATTTGTTGCTCTAATATTTTCAAGGCGGCTTGCCCATTTTCCGCTTCAATGATGTTAAATCCTAATGGTTTGAGTAAATTTAACAAAACGGCGCGGTTTTCCAAAGCGTCGTCCACAATTAAGAGGGTGTAGCGTTGTTCCCCAGCGTACCCTACAATGCGATGAATGCCATCGATCGCTTGCTGTGCTACCCAATCTTGAGCGAGGGGGAGGTCAATGGTAAAGAAAAATTCGCTTCCTTTTCTGGGTTGACTTTTGACTTTGATAATGCCTCCCATGAGCTTAACGAGACGCTGACTGATGGCTAATCCTAAGCCTGTTCCTTGGGCTTGGTGTTGGCGATCGCCCACTTGTTCAAAGGCTTCAAAAAGTTTGGTAATATCGTCAGGGGCAATACCAATCCCGGTGTCCATCACCTTAAAAAAGAGAGAAACTTGGGCTTCGGACATTTGCAACACTTCCACTTGCAAGGATACTGTTCCTCGGTCGGTAAATTTGATGGCATTACCGAGCAAATTAATTAACACCTGACGCAACCGCTTTTCATCAACTTCTACCCCATCGGGTAAATTGGGACTGGGTTGATAAACAAAGTCAAGACCTTGTTGTTCGGCTTTAATGCGGCACATTTCCACCACACTTTGGATGAGGGAAGGCAAATAGACTTTAGAGGGGTCGAGTTCTAATTTGCGGGCTTCAATTTTGGAAATATCTAAAATGTCGTTAATGAGGGTCAGGAGATGAGAACCGCATTGATAAATCACATCAATGCCATCCCGTTCCTTTCCGGTGAGCGTCCGTCCGAGAATCTGAGCGTAGCCAAGAATGCCGTTGAGGGGGGTGCGGAGTTCGTGACTCATATTAGCCAGGAACTCGCTTTTGGCTTGATTAGCTAGGTCAGAAGCAGTTTTTGAGCGTTTGAGTTGTTGTTGCTCGAAGGCTTGTACTCGCCATAATACCAGCAGCATCATGCCTGTGAGGCCAACGACGACTAAGGCCATCAAGTCGAGGGGGCGTAGTTGCCCTTCGATGTTATTGCGCGGAATCACAAGGGCGACCGACCAATCAGCTTGCTGGAGAGGAATATAAGCGACATATTGCTGTTTACCGTCAATATTGACCAGTTCAATCTCTTTTTTGCGGTTTATTAGCCTTTGTGTTACGGTTGCTAATCCGGGGTCAGTTGAGTTGAGTAAACTGGGAGCGGGGGTTTCGATGGTGGACATCAACTCGGTATTGGGATGCACAATGGCTTCTCCTTGGGAGTTGAGGGCAAAGGCGTAACTGTTGGGCCCGTATTGTAAGCTATTAACTACTTCATTGATTTTTTCGATACCGATGGCGGCATTGAGCGCACCTATCACCGGGCCTAAAGGCTGTTCGCTGGTTGCTTCCCCCGAAAAGGTAGGAATAGCGAAAACAACGATGGGACGACCGTTGGAACTGCGGGCCAGGAGAGGGTCAGAGATACTATTTACCCCTGCCATCGCACTCTGGATGTGTCGGCGATCGCTCAGGTCAATTTTACCGTTTTTGTCGGGGGTTGTGGTAGTATACAGCATCATATCTGCGTTGGTCATGCCCAAGTAAAGAAAGTCAAGCAGACGCTGTTCTTCTAGTTTTAAATAAGGCTCAATGGTTACCCAATCCATTGTACGGAAGGTGGGACTATTCGCGATCGCGGCTAAAGTATTTTGATGATTGCTAATCCAGCGATCGATTTCATTTGCTCCTTGTTGAGCTTCTAAAAAAGCTTTATCTTGGAGGTTTTCCAGCAATAAGTTGCGTATTGTTTGATAGCTCCAATAACTAACAAGACAAACAACAACTGCTGTTCCCCCTAAAATGAGTCGCGTCCACAAGTTTTTGGCTTGCTGCGATGTTGTTGATGAGTGAGGTGAAGCACTTGCGACAACTGGGGTTGGTTGAGCCTTTCGCTGCCACCAACGGGTTTGAGGGCGATCGATCATAAGGTTTCTGAGTTGACAAATTCAAGTCAAGGTTAGTTGGCAGGTATCAGCTTCCTGGTCTGCTCCTGTGCTGCTCGACCGCGAGCTTGAATTTCTAAGCAATGTTTAGCTTGGTGATGGAGCTTTTGATCTACTATAACCTGAGTTTTGGAGAAGACAATTTTTGAGCGTTCTTGTGGGGTTGTAGAACGCCCAAAAACCAGACTCTTAGCTAATTTTGATTGATATTCTTGAGATTTAAGGCTCGCCTTTGACGGCACTTTCATGCCAACCGCTTAAAATCCAGTTAGAAATAGCTGTTAACACCACGAATATTAAGACTCCCAACAAAGTTGTTAACAGTAAAGCGGCAAACATTTTGGGGATTTGTAGATTATAACTTGCCATTAAAATTTGATAAGCAATACCCGATCGCGCTCCTCCTGTTCCCGCGACAAATTCGGCAACGACTGCCCCAATTAACGCCAAACCACCGCTAATTTTCAAGCCGCCCAAGAAGTAGGGTAGAGCGCTTGGTAAACGTAAATAGAGCAAAGTTTGCCAACGAGAGGCTTGATAAAGCTGGAAGACCTCTTTAAGGTTGCGATCGACGCTTTTTAAACCGAGGGTGGTATTAGAAACAATGGGGAAAAACGCCACAATCCAAGCACAAATCACCAACGCGGCAAAGGTACTATATTCGTCGGGAAACAAGCGCCGCGTCCAGATAATAATCAAAGGCGCGATCGCGACAATGGGCGTTGTTTGCAATACTACAGCATAGGGAAACAAACTGCGCTCGATCCATTCACTTTGCACAAACAATACCGACACCAAAAAGCCCGAAACGGCGGCTAAAAGGAAAGCAACAATCGTAATCCCCAGAGTAATCATTAACGAAGGGAACAGTTCGCCCCAAGACGCGATCGCCGTGGTAAAAATATTACTAGGACTGGGTAACAAATAGGGCGGAATTGACAACAATCGCACCAATCCTTCCCAAATAATTAATACTAAAGCTCCCACAGCAGCAGGCGCAATGACATCAAGGGATGTAAGCTTTTGCAACCATTTTGGTAATGCTTTTTGAGCAGTTTCAAGTTTATTTGAGTTAGAACTTGCGACATCCATAATTTTGCTAAATAACTCTCTCTTTGAAACGTTAAATCCACTTTTTGAGGCTGAAACCCTAATATAGTCTAGCGTTGAGCTACTTTGAAAGTCCGCTCTAAGAGCCAAAGTTTCTGACATCTTTGGAGGGGTATTCGTCCCACTCCCCCCGACTGCCGATTGCCGAAGAGCCGACTGCCCAAAACTACTGCCTACTGCCCAATCCCTACTGCCCCTCAATCGCTAATAACACCTTCCTCAAGCCAAAGCCGGACTCGCGGTTTCTTGCAAACAAGCAAACACCTCGCGACAATAATCATTGTAAAGGCGAGAAGTCCGAAACTCCTCAGTTCGCGGATACGGTGCATCAATAGTAATTTCGGTGACAAACCGCCCTGGATTTGCCGCCATGACTACCACTCGCTTCGACAGAAACACCGCCTCATAGAGATTGTGCGTCACAAACAGCACCGTCCACTGCTGCTGCTGCCATAATTGAAGTAAATCGCGATTCAGTTTACTGCGAGTCATTTCATCTAGTGCGCCAAAGGGTTCATCCATCAACATCACCTCTGGCTGCGTTACCAACGCCCTCGCCAAAGATGCCCGCATTTTCATCCCTCCTGACAACTGCCGGGGATATGACTTCTCAAAACCATTCAAACCGACGCGATGCAAAGCTTCTTGTACTGTATTGCGAGATTTGCGTCCGGGGATACCTGCTAACTTGAGGGGAAGGCGTACATTTTCCAGCAAAGTTGCCCAAGGCATCAAAGCCGGTTCTTGGAAAACGAAGGCTAATTTTTCCCGCCATTTATCTTCTGTCCAAGTTACTTGCCCGGAACTAGGTTTAATTAACTCAGCAGCCAAGCGCAAGACAGTACTTTTGCCGCAACCCGACGCACCCACTAAGCTAATAAACTCGCCAGCATTAGCCGTGAGGCTCATCTCTTGCAATGCCACCGTACCATTACTGTAGACTTTGCTGACATTTTCAAAATTGATGAGAGGACGAGCATTCATAATATTTTGAGATCGAATTAGCTGTCTTGGTTGACGAATTGTAGCGTGTAAGCCTTTTGGTAATCGGTATCGGCATTGTACACCCCCGCTTCTACCATGACATCAAAAAACTCTTGCCAGCGTGCGTCTGTCATAATGCCAATGCCTTGAGTTTGGGCATCTCCAGAGGTAATTAGCCCGTATTCTTTGATTTTACTAAGGCCGTATTCGAGCAATTCGTCGGTCATTTCAGGGTTAGCCGCCTTAATTAACTCGTTACCGGGGGCAGGGTTTTCGAGATAGCTTTTCCACCCTTCAATGGACGCATCGACGAAACGCTGCACTAAGTCGGGGTTGCTGTCTACTAATTCTTGACGGGTTTCGATGGTGGTGGAGTAGGGCGTAAAACCGTAATCTGCCAGGAGAAGCACTACGGGTTCAAATCCAGCTTCTTTGTTGATGGTGTAGGGTTCTGAGGAGAGATAGCCCTGTTGGACGGCGTTTTTGTCGGCGAGGAAGGGGCCGATGCTGAAGTTGTAGGGGCGTTTTTGGCTTTCTTTTAAGCCGTGTTGCAGTTTGAGTAAAGGCCAGTAGGTGGTATTAGCTGAAGCTGAGACGTAAATGGGCTTGCCTGCTAAATCTTCGATGGTTTTGATACCTTGGTCGGGATGGGCAATCAGGACTTGGGGGTCTTTTTGGAAGATAGCCGCCACGGTGACTTTGGGGATGCCTTCGGCGACGGCTTGGATGGCATCTGCCCCCGAACCCATGTAGAAGTCAATGACGTTACCCATAAGTAGCTGAGTGCCGTTGACTTGTGCGCCTCCCATTTCGATTTTGACATCGAGGCCGTGTTCTGGGTAGATTTTTGCAGCGATGGCTTGATAAAAACCGCCGTGTTCGGCTTGGGCATACCAGTTGGTGCCGAAGGTTACTGAGTCGAGTTCTTGACCGTCTGCGGTGGTGGTTTTGGTTTTGTTGCCTCCGCAAGCAGTAATCAGGTTGCTGGCGAGAAATAGTGCGCCGTATTGGAGGATTTGCCGACGATTGAATTGACTCAAGTATTTCATGGAAAGGCGATCGCGTCTAGAAACTTTTTCTTGAGACGATTGTATCGAGATTTGGAATGCTTGTACCTATTTAGATTCAATTCCTAATGAAACGCGATCGCCCCCAATATCTCGCATTTTAGCTAACAATTGCAAGGCTTGTTCGTAGTTCGCTTGCTCGTCGGGAATCAGCAATACCGCCCCCGTTTCATTGTTGGCTAGATAAGCTCTGATTTCCCGTTCTAGGGCAGTTTCATCCGCTACAGGTTGATTTTGTACCGTAATGTCTCCCTCGGCAGTCAGACGGGCGATAAAGGGCGCTGGGGCATCGGGGTTGGGGGCAGTGGTTTCGTCTCCTCCTTTGGGTAATTGGACTTCCACCGTCCCCGATTCTGGGGCTAAGGTCATGGAAATTAGCACAAAAAATGCCAATACTGCCATCATCACATTCAGCATGGGAATCAGGTCAATGTTGGGGATGGGTTCTTCGGCGCGCCGAGATTTAAACTGCATAATGACTAACAAATTCCCAGAAAGGCGATCGCATTCTGACGATTAGAGCGTCTAAGAAGTCAAGGTAAGTTAATCAAACGTAACACAAAAGGTGCATTCTTCAAAGAAAGCGACTGAGGTCGAACTCCTCCTCGATGTGTTCGTCCTGGAAGCGTTCGTGAGCTAAAATGAGCAAGAGACGCTCTGTATAGTCTACAGCACCCCGTAGCTCCTCTCGCAGCCATTCTAAGCCCCCATTGGCATATTCCTCGAAAATGGCGAGGCGCTGTTCCTCGGCTTCGGGATTAAAGGGAGAGAGAATGCTGGTGTCGGGGATGTCAGCAAGGGCGATTAATTTCATCAGGGGATCGTAACCGCGAGCGAGAAATACCTCTATACTGATAGGGGCGGGTTCTTTGGTAGAAATGGCGGCTAAGGGCGATCGCCTTTTGTGATGACAGCCTACCGCAGCCGCAAAGGCGATCGCGTCGGCATAAGTTTGAAAAGGGCCGGTTGTTCCCCTCGCTTCAATCAGAGTTTGTACTAAGTCGGCTTTGTCTTTGGCTATCCGAATTCGATTTGCACCCATTGTTGTTGTGTAGTTGCTAAAATCGGCTTACTTGCATAATTTCCGCAGCCTCAATGCCTTTACAAGCCCGGAAACAACTTTTGGCAATTCTTGTCGCGATCGCGCTTGTTCTAATTTTGCCCGCTTTTTACTACCAAGTTCTCATCACACCGGAAATTATTTTCGCAATTGTGAGTTATTTTAGCTTTTTTGGAGGGTTAACGGTGTGGCGGATTGTTGGTTACGGAAGCCTTACTCAACCCCAAAAAGATGCACAATTGCAGGATTCTCAGGGAAGATGGCTGTCTGTAATGATGCTATTCGGATTAATTGGGGTGCATAGTTTAGGAATTTATGAGTTTTCTAGGGTACATTCAGAACGCGATCGCCTAACTTTAGGAATAGGTATTATCGTAATATTTACGGCTATTATTCTCAGTCAAACTGCGTTAAGAAAACTGGGTAAGTTCTTCGATAGGATGACGATTCAACCCGAACATCGACTGATTACCACGGGGATTTATCGCTATATTCGCCATCCAGTTTATACCAGCTATATTTTATTATTTTGTGGTTATTGTTTTTTACTCCAGGCTAAGATGAGCTTGGGAATTATGGCAATTCTTTGTTTTATTTGGTTTCGCCATCGTATGATAATAGAAGAAAAAATGCTGGTGGCTTATTTTGGTCGAGATTATCAAAACTATTGTCGCAAAACCAAGCGTTTATTGCCATTTATTTATTAATCCTGACTGGGCATTTCAAAATTTAATAGTAGAACTCTATTCAACCCTTTTTCCTAAAATCACAATTGATGAAATATTGGCAGGAAACTCTCGCAGTCACCCAAAGAATCCTTATAGAATTAATCCGTCGTCGTCGCAGTTTATTCTTTTGGGCAATCTTCCCAATCGCGATCTTACTACTCAATGGTTATATTTTAGCTGAACGAGCCAACCTCGCAACGGCTGAAGCAATGAAAACGGCTGCACCAGCAACTTTAGTAGGGGCTGCATTATTTTTTAGTTGTTTGGGAGGCAGCGTTTCTACTGTGGTTTCCGAGCGAGAACAAAAGACTATTAAACGGCTTTTTATTGCACCGCTTAGTGGCTTTTCTTACTTTTTTGGTATCTTTCTCGCTCACAGTTGTATCGGCTTTGGACAGCTTATTTTAGTATATTTGCTTGTCTTCTTCTGGGGAGCAGAGTTGAATGGTGATTTATTTTTAGGATTGGGGATCGTTTTCTTAAGTATTATGAGTTATGTGGGAGTTGGTTTTGTTTTAGGAGCGCAACTAGCTCGTCGCACAGAAGATGTTAATGCTTTGGTAGCAACTTTTGGCGTACCTTTATTAATTTTAGGAGGGGCATTTTTACCCACTTCTTTATTCCCGCAAACTTTACTAGATATCGCCCAGTTTAACCCCATTTTTCATATTAGCGAAGCTTTGACTGGGGTTTGGGTGAATGGGGAAACGTTAGGAGATATTAGCGATCATTTGAGATTTTTAATAATCTTTGCGATCGCCGCGATCGCCTGCGGTTGGTTGTCGTATCATCAAATGTTAAAAACAGAACGCCAACTCTAGAAATTCCAGTTAAACTTAAGTAGAAGTTGATGATTTTGTAGCGACAGCATCGGCTTGAGTTGTCCCAGAAACTCCAGCTAATTCTAACATCACTCTTTCGGCTTTAGCATCATGGTGAGCGATCGCTTCTTGCAAGTGTTGGGATTCTGTGAGAGCGGCGATCGCCTGAGTTCTTTTATAATACAATTGCCAAAGAGTTTGACGATAGTATTGGGTGTTCAACAAATCATAAAGATACAGTCGTAACACATCGGTTGTCGCATTGAGGGCTAGGGATTGCACCCATTGGATAAATTCTTGCTTCCAGGTAACTTCGCTGGCTTTTTGTAAGTCTCGCGGATGTAAATAGGGTAGCCAATTACTCAGGGAAGCAGTTTCCTGTAAATCAATTTTTTGGGGTTGGGTATGGGGTAAACTTTCCAGGTAACTTTTCAAGCCCCCTCCGTACAGTAAATCTTGAATTCCCACAAATCCTTCAGTCTGATGGCGTTTGAGGAGGTTCGTTGGCAGAAAACCCGCGAAAATAACGGCAGACTCGGCTTGGCTGTGAATTCGATCGGGATATATCATAAAAACGATCGCGACATTGCGATCGCACTCTTGGGCAGTCACCGACCATTGCACGGAATCTAGGTTAGGATTGCCAGAGACGACTTTCACCCGCAATCCCCAGTCTAAATGACGAGTGATGCGAAAATCAACCAGGCGATCGCCTTTAACCTTTGTAATCGAGTTATCGAGATAGACTTTCAGGACTTTTCTCCCTAGAGACTGAGTGAAATCCTCAGTAGCTTGCCAAGCCTGTATCTCCCTAGCAGAAAACTGCTTACACTCTCCATACAATCCCGGAATTTGTAAGGGCAGTAATTGATTTAATTGTAACCGTTGACCAAAATCCGCTTGTTGCGATCGCAAGGGTGTTGTCCAGTCCACGCCTAACCTTCCTTTTAAAAGCAAAAAAATCGAGCCAATTTCTAAGATAAATCTTGAATATGCGAATTAGTTGCCGTAATTTTAGTATTTCTCCGAGTCAGTAAACGGAAATAAGTCGAGACAGCCAACTCTTTGAAAGGAAAAGCCAGATAAGTCAAAGGGTTAATCGTCACGATGATATTGCGGACATCTCGGACAGCAAGGTTGACAATTTGACGGGCAACCCAATCGGCAGACATAACACCCACGGGATTGAGGGGACTGCGAAACGGCCCTAAAATCAGCTTGCGAATCGTGCAAGGAGCATCCAATCGTCGTAAAGTCACCAAATCCCCCAAAGTGCGCTTGCTGAGTTCGTAAAGAGGACTAAAAGCGGGATTAACTTCGGCTTCTGAGGTATTAACCCAAACTTCCTTCGTCGCTATCTCCCGGTTAGTACGGACTGTACTGAGAAATAACTCCAATAACCGCCAACTTGAAAAAGCATTCACCTCATAAGACTTTGTAATCGCCTCAGCATCGCGATCGCCCCGGACATTAACACCGTGATTGAGAATCAAAATATCCACTTTTGTCAAGAAATCCCTTAACTGGTCTTCTTGCTGAATCTCCCAAGTGACCGTTTCTAGCGGTTGACTTTGACCTGAAAGCGTCAGCAATTTATCCTGTGAAGTCAAAGCAATAACCTTAGCTCCCCTAGCCTGGAGATGAGCTAACAATGCCATCCCTAACGTTCCCGATGCACCCGTCACGGCAATGCGCTTGCCTTTCAGCGAGAGGGCAGTCCCCATAATTTTATCAATGAAGGTCAGCGTACCACAATAATACGCCTTTTGGTTGTCGAAGTGATGCCGCCAGTGATAAGTCCGGTTTACCAACCAACGACTTGGCAATTGCTGAAACTCTCCCGGACGGTGAGTCATGTCGGTCAACTCGTCAGCATAAGCCAATCCTAGCCCCCGCGCCACCCCACTGACTAAAAACGTTAAAGTATAAATCGACCCACTCCAAGCCACCCAGCTTGGCGAAAAATTGGTAGCCAGGGCGATCGCCCCAGGAACGACACTAAAACCCAACATCACTAAAGCTTCCGGCACATCATTATACCAGTGGGCTTGACGGTAAATTTCCGGGTTTGCTGGGGTAAGATCGGGGCGAAACACGCGATGATGCCATCCGTGAAGGCGATACAACGGTTGCCAAACGTGGGCCAAAATATGATAAAAATCCCGAATCACCTCAACCCAAAGAACTGAGCCGATAACGTAACCTGCGATCGCCAACCCGTGATTGATCATAGCTGCTTGTAAAAAGTGAACCACCGAGATTATTACAACCACCATTCTGTTTCAGCCGAATCTGGATGACAGTTTGGTTATTTAGATTGCCATTATTTATAAAAATTAACAATCTTGCTAAGAATTTTAACAACTATCGGTACAATTGAGAAACAAGGCAAGCAGCGAAATTATGCAATAAAATCCAAAAAAGAATAGTATAAAATCAAAAATTGCAATTATATCCAATATAAGCTTATCAAACTTATCTCAACGTTAATATATAAACTATGCCGCAAGATTTCTGGTCAGCAAACGACGATCCTAAAGAACTCGATCCCCTTGAGTCGCTACTCTCAGAATGGTCAGACCCCGAAGTCGAAGAAGAAGAATTTAAAAGGGATTTCTTTCGTGGGTTCGAGGGTCGTCGCAGCAAAGCCGCCCTTGCCCTGATGATGATTTGGGCAATTACCATCGCCCTTCACCTCGTTTCTTGGGGTCACTGGTTCGTCGTTAGTTTCACGGGCTTGCTGGCAGTTCATACCCTGCGAGTGTATCTCGCTCGTCCCCTTCCCAACCCCGAACCCCTCCCCAACACTGCCCTCGCGGACGTTCCCACAGTTTCCTTATTAGTCTCGGCCAAAAACGAAGAAGCCGTGATTGCGCGGTTGATTGAAAACCTCTGCAACCTCGATTACCCTAGGGATCGATACGAAGTTTGGGCTATTGACGATGCCAGTAGCGATCGCACTCCCCAAATCCTCGATCGCCTTGCCCCCCAATATCCCCAACTGCGGGTATTACATCGTCCTGCCGAAGCGGGGGGTGGCAAATCTGGAGCATTAAATCAAGTTCTACCCCTCACCCAAAGCGATATTCTAGCCGTCTTTGATGCCGATGCCAAAGTCTCTCCCGACTTATTGCGGCGAGTTGTTCCCTTCTTCAACGACGACAATATTGGGGCTGTACAAGTCCGCAAAGCCGTTGCCAATCCCCGCGATAACTTCTGGACAGAAGGGCAAACAGCAGAAATGGCTTTTGACAGCTTCGTGCAACGCCAACGCTTTGCCATTGGGGGCATTGGGGAATTGCGCGGTAACGGTCAATTTGTGCGTCGTACCGCCCTCGAAAGCTGCGGTTGCTGGAACGAAGAAACCATTACCGACGACCTCGATCTCACCATTCGCTTGCACCTAGATCGCTGGGATATCGGTTTTTGTCTGTCTCCTTGGGTAGACGAAGAAGCGGTCACTCAGGCTATCCCCTTGTGGCATCAACGCAGTCGTTGGGCAGAAGGGGGGTATCAACGCTACCTCGATTACTGGCGGTTGTTGATTGGCAATCGTTTGGGCTTTACGAAAGCCGTAGATTTGATGACTTTTGTGGCGATGCAATATGTCCTTCCCACCGCCGCGATCCCGGATTTTGTGATGGCTATTTTACGACATCATTTCCCTTTGTTGAGTCCTTTGTCCGGCTTTGTGTTTGCTATGTCTAGCGTAGGGATGGGGTTGGGATTGTATCAGATTCGCCAGAAAAAAGGCGAGAAGGTTGGTTTAAACGGCATTTTGATGATTTTAGGTCAAACGCTGCGCGGTATGGTCTATATGGTTCACTGGTTGCTCGTGATGCCCATTACCACAGGTCGGATGTCCATTCGTCCCAAGCGTTTAAAATGGGTGAAAACAACCCACCAAGGAAGTAGTGAAGAAAGCTTGGAAGCGAGTTAGATTGTGGTTTTAGAAAATTTTGTGGCCTGGAGTTTCGCGATCGCCCTCGTTGCCTTGATTGGGGGTGGGGCGATGTTCTGGGCTTATCGCGGTCGGGGCAGTATTCAGCAAGTCTTTACCACGCCCATCTCAGCCCTAACCTTACCCGAAGACGCAGCCAGCAAGGATTTTCAACAAGGCTGCGACGCTTTTAGTCAGGGGAAATATTACCAAGCCCAGAGTTATTTTAGCCAGGCGATCGCCCGTTTGCCGGACTTTGCCGAAGCTTACCACAACCTCGGTTTAACTGAAGCCAATCTGCGCCAAGATAACAAAGCGGTTGCCAGTTTAATTCAAGCCAGCGAACAGTATGGACAACGCGGCGATCGCGCAGGCATTGCTTTAATTAAAGAACATTTAGCGATTTTACGCGATCGCTAAATAACCAACAACAAAAAACCAGTAAACTATCGGGTAAACGTTCTACTTAGGTGCTGATGAGCGACACCATTTTCGGCAAAATTATCCGCAAAGAAATTCCCGCAGACATTATCTACGAAGACGACTTATGTCTCGCCTTCAAAGACATTTCTCCCCAAGCCCCCGTTCACATTTTGGTAATTCCCAAAAAACCCATCGTGCGGCTTTCCGACGCAACCCCAGACGACCATGCTGTGTTGGGTCACTTGCTACTGATTGCCAAGCGCGTCGCTGAAGATGTGGGCTTAGGGAACGGCTACCGCGTTGTTATTAATAACGGGATAGAAGGCGGTCAAACCGTCGATCACCTGCATCTCCACATTCTAGGGGGTCGTCAAATGACCTGGCCTCCCGGTTAATTCGGAAAAGTCGCGTTCGGGCTTGTGTACGATAAAAGAAGGAAATGCAAGCCCAAATCATTAAAATTATGAGCGAATCTATTGTTGAGTTAGTCGATCGCCTACCTGCGGATAATATCACGGTCAAAGTTCTGAATGCTCTAAGTTCTGTGATGCCGGGTCAGTGGGAGAATGTAGTAGGTTTTGATAACTTAGTGCGCCAAGTTACCGGAGAAAGTAACCCGGATATCATTCGAAAAGTTCGCGATCGCGCTGCGGCACTTTACACTGATTCCAGTCAACCCTATCGCAGTGCCATGCGACTCTACGGCACAATTGATAAAGCCGACACTGCTATGGCTGCGGCAGCTTTGGCGAATAAAGTGGGAGAAAAAATCAACTTTTTAGGGCTTCTCAATCGCATCACTCCCAAAGCCGACACCATTCAAACTGTCGATCTCGTCCTCAAAATTGCCGTCGAGTTACTCGCTTACACCAAACTCAACGGCATTCCCCAACCCAATCCCAGTACCTTTGCCGCTTCTCTTTCCCAAAACTACACCGATGCGGCGTTAATGCGGATGACGGCGTTGGTATGTCTCGATGGGGTTTTACCATTAGGGCCGGACTTTTTCAATAAGGTTCACGCTGTCATTGACAATGCCGATCCCGCCGTATTAGAGCAAAATCCCGTATTTAGCGCCGTGAGCAACTATTTACCCGGCGAAAGTATTACGGGCAAACTCAGCTTTATTCAAACGAGCTTTAACGCCGCTCAAGGTTGGATGCAAGGCTTTGTTAATCGTACTGGCGTTACTCCTAGCGGTATTTTCGATCGCCTAGGTAGCTTTATTCAAATCGCCGATGACAATCTGGATTTTGTCGCCGCCTTTTTGGATCAAACCACCAATTATTACGAACATACCGGGACGCAAACTGTGGCTCGCAGCGTCATTCAAAAAGCCTACGAGGAGGTGAAACTGCAACAACCCTCCCCCACTCCAACTGCCGCTCCCCAAGCCGCTACTGCGTCTTCTAGCTATCCTCCAGAGCGCATTGGCGTTGATGGTCAGTTTAACCAAAGTGGGTTAGCGCAACGGGTTTCGGTAGCGTTAAAAAAAGACCCGGCATTGAGTAATATTTGGGTGGCTCAAACGGGAACAACTGTGGTACTCAAAGGGCAAGTTGGCAGTCAAGCCTTACTCGATCGCGCGATCGCCCTAGCTCAAGCTGAACCCGGTTGTACAGAAGTTCAGAGTACCTTGGTTTTAGTGGGTTAAGTTGGGGTAGTGGGTAGTGGGCAGTGGGTAGTGGGCAGTGGGTAGTGGGTAGTGGGCAGTGGGTAGTGGGCAGTAGGCAGTGGGCAGGTAGAGTGGATATTGCCAGACCTTTCCCAGTAGCTAAATTCCAATTTCCTCCCCTTCTCCCCACTCTTCCCCCTCTTCCCACTCTCCTCGACTGCCCCTCCTAATCCTGAATATAATCGCTGCCCTGTACCAAAGCCATTTCCGCTTTGACAAACTCCCGTCCGAGGTACAAAGCATGATCGAAACGGCTGAGGGGACAGGGTTGGGTTTTTTCCGTAATTTCGATACCGATTTCTTTGGCGGTTCTTCCGGTGAAAGTCGCTGTGGGTTTGCGTTCTAGCTTGCGATCGCAAGGGAAAGGCTCTCCGGTTTCAGGATCGACAGCCAAGCCTTTCTCGTTGATATTGTTGGTATAGTGTTCGGCACAAATCAACCCGCGATCGCGATCGAGATAAATAATAAAATAACCCTTGGGATCGAGTGCGATGAACCGTTGGGAGAGTTTATCATCTAAAGCGGTGAGGTCTTGAGCAACTTGCATAAGAAAACAACAAAATCTGTAACTGAGTTCACTAATGTAGCACAAACTTTAACAAGTCTCCGGGCGAGAAGGAACGATCGGGAGAGGTAACATTTTCAACTTTGCTGTATCACCCTATACCATTAGCGACGATCTTGCCCCCAGAATTGACTGCCAAAATTTAACAAAAATTCAGCGCCTCAATATAGCTTATTTTCCCGATTTTTTCTAGCTTTGACCGCTATAAACAAATACAGTAAAGTAGTTAGTTAGCAATAATTCCACAAAGCACTACGGCTAGTGTAAATTAAGGACTAGACACAGTTTGCCCTACTAGCCGTGGCGTAGGAATGCGCCTGTTTAAACGCTATTCGTGAGCCTCCATGACCCAAACTATTTCCCAGTCTCCAGCAATTACCCATCACCGCGACAGTTACGTTATTCGGCGAGACGGTCAATCTGCGCCCTTAAATATCACCAAAATCCGTAAAGTCGTTCACTGGGCTTGTGAGGGATTAGAGGTTAACGCGATCGCCCTCGAAGCCGCCCTCACCACCCGACTGCGGGATGGAGTCACCACTCGCGAGATTCAAAATAACCTTATTGACTGCGCCCTACAAATGTGTTCCCCAGAAGAACCGAATTGGCGCTATGTCGCTGGAAGGCTGCACATTTGGAGTTTGTGGAAGGATACTCAGGTGTATCGCGGTTATCAATACAGCGATTATTACCGTACTGTACAAGCCCAAGTCGCCGAGAATCAATACGACCGCAACATCCTCACCTACAGCGAAGCCGAACTCACTGAAGCCGGAACTTGGATTAATCCCGCATACGACCGCGACTATGACTACGCCGGGGCAGTAATGCTCACCAAGCGTTATCTCCTCGACAACGAACTGCCCCAGGAAGCCCTACTCACCTGCGCCTTGCTTTTGGCAGTCCCCGAAAAGCCAGAAAAGCGTCTGTATTGGGCTAAGAAATTTTACAACGCGATCGCGTCCCGTAAGATATCCCTAGCAACCCCCATCCTCGCCAACCTGCGAGTCCCACAAGGTTCGCTGTCTTCCTGCTTTATTATCGCGATGGCAGACAACCTCGAATCTATCTATGACGAAATCACCAACACCGCCCGAATTTCTAAAAATGGAGGCGGTGTTGGTGTAAATGTCTCTCGTATCCGGGCGACGGGAAGCTGGGTCATGGGCAAACCCAATGCCTCTGGGGGCGTGATTCCTTGGGTGAAACTCCTCAACGATACCGCGATCGCCGTCAACCAGGGAGGTCGTCGCGCCGGGGCAGTTACCGTCGGCTTAGACATCTGGCATCTTGACATCCCCGAATTCCTAGAGATGCAGACCGAAAACGGCGACCAACGACGTAAAGCCTATGACGTATTCCCCCAGTTAGTCGTCACCGACGAATTCATGCGACGAGTACGGGACGAGCAAGAGTGGACACTGTTTGACCCCTACGAAGTACGCAAGAAATTTGGCATCGAACTCGCCGAACTTTGGGGAGAAGAATTTGAAACCGCTTACCGTTTCCTCAAAACCCATCTCGACCCCAACCCCAATCCGCAACTAGACATCAAGAATCCCAAACTGACACTCTACAAAAAAGTGTCCGCCAGGGAACTGTTCAAACACATCATGCGGACTTATATCGAGACTGGGATGCCCTATCTCGCCTTCAAAGACGCAATCAACCGCGCCAACCCCAACCAACACGACGGCTATATCCCCGGCGTAAACCTCTGCTGTGAATCCTTCAGTAACGTCACACCAGGACAACTCGCCCACTCCTGCAACCTCGACTCCCTCAACCTTGCCAACATCGAAGATGCAGAACTACCCGAACTTTGCGCCCTAGCCGTCCGCCTCCTCGACAACACCCTAGAGATTACCTCTCCTCCCTTCCCCGAAAGTGCTGCCCACAACAACCGTTATCGCACTATCGGAGTCGGGGCGATGGGTTTAGCCGATTGGTTAGCCAAAAACCGCCTTTCTTACGAGCATTTGAGCGAAATCAATAGCTTATTTGAGGATATTAGCTATTACTGCACCTATGCCTCAATGGAACTGGCTCAAGAACGGGGGGCTTACGCAGCCTTCGAGGGTAGTGAGTGGAGTAAAGGGCATCTCGCCGGGGCCAAACCCGTAGAGTGGTTTATCGAGAATGCCGATGACCCCATTCGCTGGATGAATCTCTCCAAAGCGATTATTCAGTGGGGGATTCGTAACAGTCACATTCTCGCCATTGCCCCCAATACCTCATCTTCCCTCGTCCAAGGATGTACCGCCTCTATTCTGCCCGTCTACAGTCGTTTCTTCTACGACAAATGGGCAAAAGGCACAGTCCCCATCGCACCCCCATTCATCGATAACTGTTTCTGGTTCTACAAAGAAAACAAGACCTTACCCCAAGATATCGTCGTCAACGCCGTTGCCGCCATTCAGCAGTGGATTGATACCGGGATATCGATGGAATTAGTCTTCAACCTCAACACCGGGGTGTACTTTCCTGACGAACCCGAACGCAGTCTCAAAGCCAAAGACATCTTTAACACCCTCATGTTGGCTTGGGAACAAGGATGCAAAGCCATCTACTACGTCCGCACCGTCCAAAAAGACGACTACAAAGATGCAACCGAAGGCTGTGTCGCCTGCGCTAATTGAAACAACCCGCCCTTTGCGTTCAAAGGGTGGGTATTTATATTTTAGGAGTGAGTAAATGCTTAAAATGATGCCTCAAAACGATATCTTCGCACCTGATGGGAACGATGATATCGCTAGTCGTACCATCTGGTTTGGCAAAACCACCAATCTCATGCAACTCAACGATGTCCGCTATTCTTGGGCAGTTGGGTTGTACACCCAGATGCGGGAGAACTTCTGGATACCACAGAAACTTGATGTCACGCAAGACATCGTTGACTACTGGAATCTTACCCCCGAAGAACGCTATGCCTACGAGGGTATATTGAGTTATTTAACCTTTCTTGATTCAGTACAAACCTGTAATATTCCCCACATCAAAAGTAGCGTCACCGCCCCAGAAATCAGCTTGTGTATGTCCGAGCAAATTGCTCAAGAAGCCATGCACAATCAAAGCTATCAATACTTAATTGAAAGCATCATCCCTCAAGAACGCCGTCAAGAAATTTATGACTTCTGGCGCACAGATAAAGTGCTTTTTGAGCGATGTGAGTTTGTCGCCAGTTTGTACCAAAAGTACGTTTCTCAGCCGACACAAGAAAACTATTTTATCGCTTTGATGGCTGATTACTTACTAGAAGGAATGTATTTCTACAACGGCTTCATTTTCTTCTATAATCTAGCATCTCGGATGCTAATGCCGGGGAGTGCCGATGTGTTCAAAATGATTAACCGCGATGAATTAAGTCATGTGCGTTTATATCAACGTCTGGTGACAGAAGCCATGCAAGTTTTCCCTCATTCAGTGGATATGATTTACGAAATGTTTGATACCGCAGTCCAGCACGAATGCGCTTGGACGAATCATATTGTCGGTAACAATATCTTGGGAATCACCGAGGAAAGCACCGAGCAATATACCAAGTATCTTGCTAACATTCGCCTCCGCGCCATCGGGTTAGAAGCCTTATATCCAGACAGTAAATACCAGAAAAGTCCTTACAGTCATTTAGAGCGTTTTTCTGATACGAAAAAAGCGGGAAATACGAAGTCTAACTTCTTTGAAGCGACAGTTACAAGTTATGTAATGTCGTCGGGTGTTCAAGGCTGGGACGAAATTTGAATCAACTATTCCTAGAATCTTGCCCTGCGATATTGATAGGGGTGAGATTCTGCCCCCCAAACTTGTTCTCCTTGAGTATCAAAACCGCGATCCCAAGTATCCATACCGCGATGATGAAGTAAAACAGTGTTGGTAATCGTCACCGCACCGCGAACATTTGCCGGACAACCTCCCGCTTGGGTATGACCGATATAGAGATTATGCCACGGCACGAGATAAACGCTACAATCAGCATCAGTAAGGCGATCGCCCTCCACAACGCGATCGCCCTGCGGTTTCTCACATAACCCAATCCAGGTTTCCAGCATTTGCGGTTTATAGCTCCGAGACTCCACGGTTTCGCCATTATTCGCCAAACTCAGCCGTAAAAAGCGCTGACGATACGGCTGGGAGAGATTCCTCGTTAAAGCTTGCTCCTGGTACAAAAAAAGCCCGTTCATCCCCTTTACCGTTACCTCGCAAGTCGTCATGCGAACACTAGGCATCTCAGCAACTTGTTCGGCTTGGGTAGAAGTGTCCATTTCCCCAATTAGATATTGAGCAACTTCCGTAACACTCGCTGGGGGTAAAGCGATCGCACCCGGAGCAATTGCTGTTAAAATCGAGAGCGCGATCGCCCCTGAAACCAAACCTTTCATCAAAACCTCCTGGGTCTGAAACCCCGTCCTTTAAGGACGGCTTTGTAGTTTTCGGGTAAAATTGAAAATATCGAAAAGTGAAAACCAAAGCTATTCGATATCAGCACCTTGAAAACTGGATATAGCGGGTTTTGTGCCGAAAAGCTGGCACGAGTAAAATATCCAAGCAACAAGTACAGTCTTTGTTGGACACCGTACCGCTTTCTCTGGCGGAATCGGGACTCTGTAACGGGTTAAAAAGTCTGTGGACATGGCGTAAGACGGGGACATAACTAATGAAAGTTAGTGGTGTACGCAGATGTGAGTGAAGCTCCAAACTTAAATCGTGAGGTTTAGGAATCACCGTCCGTTTACGGCGGTGAGGAGGTCAAAAATACTCAACATCGCTAAAAGTAGCAGCTTGACCGCAGTAGCGAGACTGAGCATCCAGCAAATTCCACAGCAAGCCCTCTTTAATTCTAAAACGTTTCCCCGTACTCGAAATCCGCACGCCCGAATAAGTCCCGAAACCCTGAGAAGCCACTTGTTCTAGTAACTCCTGGCGTTTTTCTCGCAACATCGGTTCAGCACTTTTGCGCGAAGGCAATTGCGTAAACTCCCACCAACTCAACTCCCACAATTCCAAGGCTTGACGATTACCATAATTAAAAATTGGGTCAGTTTCAACACCGTGAGAAACGACCATAAAAGGGGCATCAAATAACTGTTTTGCCTGTACTTCTAAATCCCCTGTTACTGATAGCAACTCCCGTCCCGTCCAACGCCGAAAACTGGCGCACAACAGTTGCGTATGGTTAATAATTGACGGTTGTTGCCAAAGTTGATTCATTGGTTGTTTGTTGTTTGTTGTTTGTTGTTTGTTATTGGCAGAATCTCTTAATTGGTAATTAGTAGGGTGGGCATCGCCAGCCGGAGTCAAGGTGCTAGACTTCGATGCGAGTTTGACTGGTTTGAGAGGGGGGAGAGCGGGAAGAGGGGGAGGAGGGGGAAGAAAAAAGCCGTGTTACAAATACGCTATGGGTGACTAAATGGTAACGATATGAGCGTAGATGACCCCAAAAAAGGGGCTTTGAGGCTGATTCTCTGGTCAGAAAATCACACCTTGACTCCGGCTGCCCCAAAGAGGCCAAGTTTCTGACCTTCTTTCTGGGGCAAAATTCAACTCCTTCCCGATTGCCGACTGCCGACTGCCGATTGCCCAAAACTACTGCCGATTGCCGACTGCCCCTTAGTCGCTGATAACTGACCTAGGCTGCCCGCAAATCCGATCGCGCCTCTAAAACCCCTTGATAATATCCTTGTAGCTGACGAGTAGCCGCAGCCCAACCCCAACGCTCCGCTTCGATACGGGCGTTGTGGCGGAGGGTTTCGCGTTCGGTTTGGGCAGAAAGGAGGCGTTGTGTGGCTGCGATCGCGCCCTGGGGATCGTTGGGATCGAAAAGGTAGCCATTTGCCCCGTCGGTGACGATATCGGGAATACCGCCAGATCGGGCTGCCACCACTGGACAACCCGCCGCCATCGCTTCGAGGAGGACTAAGCCCAAAGTTTCAGTCCGTGAGGGGAACACAAAGGCATCTGCCGAGGCAAAAGCTGACGCTAACTCTATACCCTGTAAGTAGCCGACAAAGTGGGTTCTAGTCCCTTTAAAATGCTGCTCAAGGACTTTGCGATAAGGGCCATCCCCGACGATCGCGAGGCGAGCATTAGGAATTGCTTCGAGGACGGGTTTGATGTTTTCGATTTCCTTTTCCGGGGAAACACGCCCAACGTAGAGTAGAAGTGGGTCTTGGGGATGGCCTTGAGAAAGGCGATCGCGCATTTTGGCCGATTTCAGGGACGGTTGAAACATCTCCGTATCTACCCCTCTTTGCCATAAATCCAAATGTTCAACTCCGTGCGATCGCAATTCCTCCACCATCGCCGTCGAGGTACAGAGATTCAACTGGGCTTGATTGTGGACTGCCCGGATCAACTCCCACAAAAAGCCCTCAAACGCTCCAAAACCATAATGTTTAATATATTGGGGTAAATGAGTGTGATAAGAGGCTACCAGGGGAATATCGAGGGTTTTGGCGTAATAAATTCCGGCTAATCCCAATACTGCCGGATTGACTACATGAATAATATCCGGTTGAAATTTCTCCAGCGCCTTGCGAATCGTGGGACGCGGGACAGCAATTTTCAACTCCGGGTACATCGGTAGAGGAAACGCCGAAAGTCCGTGAATTTTTGCCCCTTTGTGTTCTTTCAAGCCCCCATCAGGACAAACCACCAAAACGCGATCGCCCTGTTGCTGTAACTGTTCAACCGTATGGCGCAAGCGCGTCACAATACCATCTACTTTCGGTAAAAATGTTTCGGTAAATAAAGCAATTTTCATTTATTTATCAAAACCTCCTGGGTCTGAAACCCCGTCCTTGAAGGACGGCTTTGTATTTTTCGGGTAAAATTGAAAATATCGAAAAGTGAAAACCAAAGCTATTCGATATCAGCACCTTGAAAACTGGATATAGCGGGTTTTGTGCCGAAAAGCTGGCACGAGTAAAATATCCAAGCAACAAGTACAGTCTTTGTTGGACACCGTACCGCTTTCTCTGGCGGAATCGGGACTCTGTAACGGGTTAAAAAGTCTGTGGACATGGCGTAAGACGGGAACATAACTAATGAAAGTTGGTGGTGTACGCAGATGTGAGTGAAGCTCCAAACTTAAATCGTAAGGTTTAGGAATCACCGTGGCTTTAGTCCGGTGAGGAGGTCAAATTTAGCGTTCTCGCAATTGATCTAACCTAGTTCAAGTTTGCTGTGCTATGGCATTACAGCCAAGCATCAGTACAGTCTTCTCTCTAGCAACTTAGAAGCCCATCTCCCGTGGGAGAGGGGTTTGGGGTGAGGGCTTCCCAAAATATTAGGCTAAAAGCGATTGAATCAAATAGCCGCAAAAATTAGGGCGAATTCTCATCCGCCCCAAAAGTCAAAAATTATTTATTTACGATGCCAAGAAACCGTCGGTAGGATTTGCTGTTTGTCTACGCGAGTTTTGTATTTTTCGGCGAAGTTCAACAAGGAATCCAACAACGAATCCGATAAGTAGTGGGGTTGTAAGCCCAGATCGAGCAGTTTGGTGTTTTTAGCGTTGAAATAATGTTCTTCGAGTTCGACGCGGGGGTTATCGAGGTGGTTGATTTCCACATCCAAGCCTAGAGAGTTCCCGGCTTTTTTCACCATCATCGCCAAATCTTGGATGCTGAACAGTTCCGTGAATTGATTAAAGACGCGGAATTGACCGGGTTCTGCCGGATTCGCGATCGCGAGTTCCATACAACGTACTGTATCGCGAATATCCAAGAAACCGCGAGTTTGACCGCCTTTACCATACACCGTCAAGGGATGACCCGTAGCGGCTTGAATACAAAAACGGTTTAACGCTGTCCCAAATACGCCGTCATAATCCAAACGGTTGATCAACAACTCGTCCATCCCCGTTTCTTCGGTGAGAACCCCATAAACCACCCCTTGGTTCAAATCTGTGGCGCGTAAACCCCAGATTTTACAAGCAAAGTGAATATTGTGGCTATCGTGAACTTTCGAGAGGTGATAGAAACTTCCCGGTTGTTTGGGATAAGGAAGGGTATCAGTACGTCCGTTGTGTTCGATGGTAATATAACCTTCTTCGATATCGATGTTCGGCGTACCATATTCTCCCATCGTCCCCAGTTTGACTAAATGAGAATCGGGGAAATCTTCTTTCATCGCGTACAGAATATTCAGCGTCCCTACCACATTGTTGACTTGGGTAAAGACAGCGTGTTCGCGATCGATCATCGAGTAAGGTGCAGCCCGTTGTTCCCCGAAGTGAACAATGGTTTCTGGCTCAAACTGATGCAGGGCTTGACTGAGGAATTCGTAGTTGGTGATATCTCCTACGAATAAGTCAATGGTTTTCCCCGTCAATTCTTGCCAGCGTTGTATACGGCGCTGAATCGGCGCGATGGGAGTTAGGGTATCAACGCCCAATTTGGCATCCCAATGACGACGCGCGAGATTATCGAGAATCCCCACTTCGTATCCTTTGTTAGACAGATGGAGAGCAGTTGCCCATCCGCAATAGCCGTCACCACCAATAACCAGGACTTTCATACTAAATCAATAAAATTTTGCTTGCTAATACTCGGTAAATGTAACAGGTATTGGTACACTCTAGACCGTTTCGGCGGGAAATTATTTGGATTTGTGGGACTCTTGTTGAGGGGGAAGAGTGGGAGGAGTGGGAGGAGTGGGGAGAGTGGGAGGAGTGGGAGGGAATTGGGTATTGGGCAGTAGGCAGTGGGCATTACGCATTGGGGATGTTGACGAACAACCAACAACCAACAACCAACAACCAACAACCAACAACTAACTACAAATCGGCACGGATAAGGCTGAATTTTTAGCGAATAACCCGACAACGATTCGCTAAAATCGAATTATGCTGACTCCCGATACCGTATTACAAAATCGCTACAAACTCACCGAACAACTGAGTGCGAATCCGTCTCGGCAAACTTGGTTAGCGTCGGATGAGGAAGGCGATCGCCCTGTGGTTTTGAAATTATTAGCCCTTGGTGGGGTGGTAAAATGGCACGACCTCAAGCTATTTGAGCGCGAAGCCGAAACCTTAGCTCAGTTAGAACATCCCCGCATCCCTAAGTATTATGATTTTTTCTCGGTGGACGATCGCGAATTGTGGTTTGGGTTGGTACAACAATATATTCCCGGTATTTCCTTAAAACAAAAGCTTCAGCAACGGCGATCGCTTGCTTGTCCTGAAGTCCAAAAAATCGCTCTCGATGTCCTCGAAATTCTCACATTTTTACATAACCAATCGCCTCCGGTGTTACATCGCGACCTCAAACCGAGTAATCTGATTTGGGGGGAAGACGATCGCATTTATTTGATTGATTTTGGCGCAGTACAGGCTAAGTCGCCTCATCCCGGTGCAACTTTTACGATTGTGGGAACTTACGGCTACACGCCCTTGGAGCAGTACGGAGGACAAGCGGTAGCTGCCTCGGATTTGTATGCGTTGGGGGCAACGTTGATTCATTTACTCACGGGGATTGCTCCCTCGGAGTTACCCCAACAAGAGCTAAAAATGCAGTTTCGCGATCGCCTACCTGCATCTGTAGATAGTGCTTTTGCGGCTTGGTTAGAAGTCATGACGGCGATCGGTGTCAAAAAGCGCTACCAAAGCACCACTGAAGCCCTAGAAGCCCTGCAAAAGCCCCAGCCTGAGATAACAGCCCTCCGACGGCAACGCCGAACCCCAAAACCGTCGCCAAAGTCTGCTACCCCCCAAGCCCGTTTGCAGAAATCTCTGGATAATTTGCAAATCGAAATTCCTTCCCCTTTTGAGGTGGAATGGCTGCAACCGGGTTCTCGTTTTTTACAGCGCTGGTTGGAACGAGGATACGATTATCTGCAAGCCGGAGTTCGTTGGTACAAAAACCTAGAGGCAATGCAGAAGAAGCGATTTACTAAAATTGTCGTCGGTTTGGGTTTATTAATCGGGTTTTTGTCGGCTACGGGGGTTTTACCGATAGTGGCGTTTGTCCAAGAAAGTGCGATCGCTTTACTGACTTTAGCCATCGCTTTACTGGGCTTAGTTTTACCTTTAGGGGCGATCGCATTTTGGCTTTTGCAACAAAATCGCAGCGAATACTTTGAAAAAACCTGCGTGAGCTTTTATCCCAAATACTTTGCTGTCGAACGCTTTTCGCTGCAAAATCACCAACGCCATTTCGGTCAAATTGCTCAAATCCAAGCCTTAGAAATTACCACCCAGCGCGATCGCCACGGTCGTTTATGCCAAGGTATTGTGGTTGAGTATAATGACGCTTCCCCCAACCCCCATCGCTACTTCTTTGGCGAAAACCTCAGCCCCACTGAGTTGGAGAAGTTACGCCAAGAAATTCAGCTTTGGTTAGCCAACATATCTGTCCCTACTACTCCTGAGAGTTCATCCGATACCCCTCAGAATTAATCGTGTTGCCGTCAACATACGCCTCTTGCAAATCCGCAGCTTGAGCGCGAAAGCAGTTTGCTCCTTGTAATTGCGCTCTTGTCAGGATTGTTTCTTTGAGGTTGGCTCGTTGTAAATTAGCTTGAGCAAGATTGGCATCAGTCAAGTTTGCCCATCTCAAGTCCGCCCCATTCAAATTCGCTCCCGTCAGATTCGCGCCCCTTAAGTCGGCATAGCGCAGGTTAGACCGGGATAAATTCGCCCCCCTCAGATTCGCTCCTTGTAAATTAATTTGTAAGAGCTTGCTGTTGCTCAGTTGAGCTTTTTCGAGTTGGGCTTCGATCAGAATGGCGTTAGTTAAATCGCCGTAAGGCAGATAAATTTCGCGCAAATCGCTATAGCTAAAGTCGATTTCTGGCAATTTGAGGTCGAATAAATCCATTTGGTTTAAATCGACTCTTTGAAAATTGCGTCTACCTTGGTTGTACTGGGTAATTAAACTCTCCTTGCTTAATTTTTGCATTTTGTTGGTAAAAATCAAATGAAAAAATTATTTTTAATGGGTGCAATAACTCAATCCGAGTTATTGACTAGGTATATGTGCTTATTTCTTCTATGATTAAAGGAAAAGCCTGAGAAGTCTAAAATTTTTTGCGTTTTCTTAAGATTTGTAACTCAATTCTCCAAGGTTTCAACTGGGCTTTTGCCCAGACTGAGGAGAATCGTGTCAAGATGAACAGTAGCAGCGTTGGGACAATAGCGAGTGACTATGGCAGACTTCCAGAAGGCGATCGCGTATCACTACCACAAACGCACTAAATATGCTCCCGAAACCCTAGCAACAAAGAGCAAGGGTCTAGATTGGTCGAAACAGCCCGAACCCTTCAAAACCTATAAAATCGGCACAGTTTACGACCTCAAGCCCTATGTTGCCCAAGAGCAACGTCTCGAACCCACTCCTACTACTCAACCTTGGCTGAGGCTCTCCCAGCTTCTGTTGTGTAGCTACGGCATCACAGCTAAAATGGTGTCTCTATTCGGACCGCCTTTGTATTTACGGGCTGCTCCTTCGGCTGGGGGGCTGTATCCAGCAGAACTGTATTTGATTTCGCGGGGTACGCCGTTATTGCCTGCGGGACTATATCACTACCAACCCCAAACCCATGCTCTCGTTCACTTTTGGGACAGTAGTGAAGTTTGGTCGGATTTACAAATAGCCTGTTTTGACCATCCCAGTCTCGAACATACGGATTGGGCGTTGGTGACGACAGCGATTTTTTACCGTTCGGCGTGGCGTTATGAAGATCGCGCTTATCGCCGTATTCTCTTGGATAGCGGTCATTTATTAGGAAATATTGCCCTGAGTTGCGGGATTAATCGTTATCGCCCCCATTTAATCGGCGGTTTTCAGGATTTGGCCCTCAATAGCTTACTCTATCTCGATCCTGAAAAAGAAGGGGCGATCGCGATTGTCGCGTTGCGCGATTTGACAGTCAATCCCACTTTACCCCCCCAAGGAACGGCAGCTTTTCCTTCGGGAGTCCATACGGATTATCCTTACCTAGAAGACGGCGAGTTACTGGATTATTTTCATCAAGCCACCGAAATTCGCGAGGCAGAACCCCCCTCGTCTCCCGGTAAATTGACTCATATTACCCCCATTGAAGACAAGTACAATTTTCCCTTTTGTTTGAAAATTCCTTTGCAGACTCAGCCGATTTCCCTTGGGGAAAATTTAGCCGATTTGGAAAAAACGATACTCAAACGCCGTTCGACTCGTGCTTACACGGGAGCGGAGTTATCGTTAGATGAACTTAAAGCCTTGCTTAATTTTACTTATCAACCTCAAGATTATGCCGACCAGGGTTTAGATGCTCATCCCGATTATTTTGATTTAAGTTTGCTTGAAACTTTTGTGGTGGTGTTGGGGATGGAAGGGTTAGAAGCCGGGTGTTATTATTATGCTCCCAAGGCTCAAGAGTTACGACAAATCCGCTTTAAAAATTTCCGTCGCGATGTGCATTATTTGTGTTTGGGACAGGATTTGGGGCGGGATGCAGGAGCGGTGATTTTTCATACTGCCGATCTTGATGGCGCGATCGCGAAATATGGCGATCGCGCTTACCGCTACCTCCATCTCGATGCGGGACACCTCGGTCAACGCCTCAACCTCGCGGCGATTCATCTGGGTTTGGGGGTGAGTGGTATTGGTGGTTTTTACGATGACCAAGTGAATGATGTTCTCGGTATTCCTGCGGATGAGGCAGTGATTTATATTACAACTCTCGGTCGCCCGCGTCAGACGAGTTAGCAAGGGAGGGAATTGGTTTTTTCAGTTATCAGCGACTCAGGGGCAGCTTTTTCAGTTATCAGTTATCAGTTATCAGTTTTTTGGGCAGTCGGCAATCGGCAATCGGCAGTCGGGGGATTTTCAGTTACCAGTGACGAACAACCAATAACTAACAACCAACAACCAACAACCAACAACCAACAACCAACAACCAACAACCA